>CANHON010000437.1 GCA_947462115.1 Deltaproteobacteria bacterium
GCACCCCCCGCTCCTTCCAGGCGGCGGGGGTGAGGCCCAGCGAGGCGGCGCGGGTCTTGATGATGCTCATCGCCGCTTCGGCCGACTCTTTCATCGAGTCGCCGATGAGGCCGGTCACGCGGAGGCTGGCCTTCTCGTCGGCCCAGGAGGTGGCCTCGATGAACAGGATGTCGCCGCCCGAGGGCGTCCAGGCGAGGCCGATGACGATGCCTGGCTGATCGGCGCGCTCGGCCAGCTCGATGAAGTGGCGGGCCGGGCCCAGCATGTCGCGAACACCGTCAGCGTCGCTGATCACGAGGTCCTTGGGGCCCCCTTCGACGATGCGGCGGGCGGCCTTGCGGTGCAGGGCGCTGAGGTGCTGCTCCAGCCGTCGCACGCCCGACTCGCGGGTGAAGGCCTCGATCACGTGCTGCACGGCCGGCTGGAGCACCGTAAACCACCCTGGCTCAAAGCCGTGGCTCAGGCGCAGGCGCTCCAACAGGTGCTGATTGGCGATGTGCAGCTTCTCTTCGAGGGTGTAGCCGGGCAGCTCGGTCAGCTCGAGGCGGTCGATGAGGGCCTCGGGGATGGGGTCGCTGCTGTTCGCCGTGCAGATGAACAGGACCTGGCTCAGGTCGAGGGGCACGTCGAGGTAGTGGTCCATAAACGCGGTGTTCTGCTCGGGATCGAGGACCTCGAGCAGGGCCGAGGCGGGGTCGCCGCGGAAGTCCTTGCCGAGCTTGTCGATCTCGTCCAGCACGATGACCGGGTTGCGGGTGCCCGCCCGCTTGAGCGCGTGGGCGATGCGCCCCGGCAGCGCGCCCACGTAGGTGCGCCGGTGGCCGCGGATCTCGGCCTCGTCGTGCACGCCGCCGAGCGAGATGCGCTGGAACTGGCGGCCCAGGGCCTTGGCCACGCTGCGCCCGAGCGAGGTCTTGCCCACGCCCGGTGGGCCGACGAAGCACAGCACCGGGCCCTGGCTGTCGGGCTTGAGCATGCGCACCGCGAGGTACTCGAGGATGCGGTCTTTGACCTTGCTGAGGCCATAGTGGTCGGCGTCGAGCACCGCCTTGGCCTCGAGGAGGTCGTGCTTGTCCTCGCTGAGCTTGGACCAGGGGATGCTGATGAGCCAGTCGAGCCAGGTGCGGGTGACCGTGTACTCGCCGGCGTCGCTGTGCATCCGGCGCAGGCGATCGAGCTCGCGCAGGGCCTCCTGCAGGCCCTCCTCGGGCAGTCCGGCGGCGCGCAGCTTCTCCTCGAGGATGACGTCGTCCTCGCGCTGATCGGGCGTCTCGCCCAGCTCTTTGCGCAGGCTGCGGATCTGCTCCTTGAGGTAGAACTCCTTCTGCTGTTTGTCGAGGGTGCCCTGAACGCCCTTCTCCACGCTGATCTTGAGGTCGCGGAGCACGCGCTCCCGCTCGAGGCCCTCGAGCGCCCGCAGCAGGCGGGTGTCGACCACCGCGTCTTCGAGCCAGGCCACCTTCTCGGCGTGCTGAAGGGTGAGGCTGCCGGCGATGTGGTCGGCCAGCGCGCTGGGCGACAGGCTGATGTCGGCGAGGCGGGCGAGCGCGGGGTGGCTGGGCGCGGGCAGCTCGATGAAGGCCTGCAAGGCCTGCTGCAGCCGGGTGGCCAGCACCGCCACGAGCTTCGGGTCCCGCACGGTCTCGGCCAAGGGGCGCGCTTGGGCGGTGAAGCTGCCGTCGGTCTCTTGGCGCGCGCCGTGGACCTGCGCTCGAGCGAGGCCCTCCAGCAGCACCCGGGCGGTGCCGTCGCCGAGGCGGACGCAGCGCACCACGGTGGCGGTGCAGCCGATCTTGCCGAGGTCTTCGGGGAGGACCTCATCGACCAGGGGATCGACCTGCGGGACGACCAGGACGGGGAGGTTGGCCTCAAGGGCGCGCTCGACGGCGGTGACGGCGTCGGGGCGGATGAGGAGCTGTCGGGCGATGGTGCCGGGGAGGACGATGAAGTCCTTTACGGGCACGACGGGGAGCTGAGCGCGCATGCGGCGCCCCGTAGCGCGGCCGCCCCAGGCTGCCTACCCGCCGAGGCCCCCCCGCCGGCTGCGCCCTTGGTAGGCTGGCGCCCGACACCGCGCCCCGCGACGACCGAGCCCAAACGGGCGCTCGGGCTTGCCCTCCCGCGGTCCTGACCGGAGATCCCGCGATGCTGAATTGGTGGAAGGCGCCCCTCGCGCGCGCGCTGCCCTCGCTGCTCCTCTTCTTGTCGGGCACGGCCGCCGCGGCGGAGCCCGACCTGCTGACGACCCTCGACCAGCGCTTCGGCGAGCTCGTGGTGGGTCCGCTCGCCAAGCTGCTGTTCTTCGATCTGGTGTTCTGGGACGACGCCATCAACGTGCCCATCGTGGTCGCCTGGCTGGTGTTCGGCGCGGTCTTCTTCACGCTGCGCATGGGCTTCATCAACGTGCGGGCCTTCAAGCACGCCATCGACGTGACGCTCGGCCGCTACGACAAGGCGGGGGACGTCGGCGAGATCAGCCACTTCAAGGCGCTGTCCAGCGCCCTCTCGGCCACCGTCGGCCTTGGGAACATCGCCGGCGTCGCCATCGCCGTCAAGACTGGCGGCCCGGGCGCCATCCCCTGGATGATCATCGCCGGCCTGCTCGGCATGTCGGCCAAGTTCACCGAGTGCACGCTGGGGCTCATGTACCGGGTCAAGGACGCCAACGGCCACGTGAGCGGCGGCCCGATGCAGTACCTCGCCCGCGGCCTCGAAGAGCGGGGCCAGAAGGGCCTCGGCCGCGTGCTGGCCGTCGTCTTCGCGGTGATGTGCATCGGCGGCAGCTTCGGCGGCGGCAACATGTTCCAGGGCAACCAGAGCCTCGACTCGGTGGCCCAGGCCATCCCGTGGTTCGCCGATCATCCCTCCGTCTATGGCGTGCTGCTCGCTGCTCTGGTGGGCTCGGTCATCCTCGGGGGCATCAAGCGCATCGGCGACGTCGCGGGGCTCATCGTGCCGGCGATGTGCGGCCTCTACGTGGTTGCGGCCCTCTACGTGCTGCTGGTCAATGTGGAGAACATTGCGCCGGCCTTTGAGGCGATGATGCGCGGCGCCTTCTCGCTCGACGCGGGGCTGGGCGGTCTGCTCGGGGCGTTGATCCAGGGCTTTCGCCGGGCGGCCTTCAGCAACGAGGCCGGCATCGGCTCGGCGAGCATCGCCCACAGCGCCGCGACCACCAACGAGCCGGTCAGCGAGGGCATCGTGGCCCTGCTCGAGCCCTTCATCGACACCGTGATCATCTGCACGATGACCGGCCTCGTGGTCGTCATCACCGGCGCCTACCAGAGTGACGCCACCAACGGCGTCCTGATGACCTCGGCGGCTTTTGCGACCGCCCTGCCGTGGTTCCCCACCCTGCTCACGGTGGCAGTGTTCTTGTTCGCCTTCTCCACGATGATCTCGTGGAGCTACTACGGCGAGCGCAGCGCCACCTGGCTGTTTGGGCCCAAGGCGAGCATGCCCTACAAGGTGATCTTCTTGGTGTTCACCTGGCTCGGCTGCGTGCTCAAGGTCGCCAACGTGCTGGACTTTAGCGACCTGATGGTGCTCGGCATGGCCTTCCCCAACATCCTCGGCCTGCTCTTGCTCAGCGGAAAGGTCCGGGCCGCGCTCGACGACTACATGGGCCGGCTGGCCTCGGGCGCCATCGCCCGCACCCGCTGAGCCGCGTGGCCTAAGCGCCGCTGGCCGACCGCTCGGCGCCGTCGGGGGCGGTCGGCCGCCCGAGGCCCCAGACCAAGGCGGCGCAGGCGAGGCCCGAAGCCGGCAGGCAGAGCCAGGGGGAGAGGCCGAGTCCCTCGGGCAAAGTGCCGAACAGCACGCTGATCACGCCGCCAGCGAGGGCGTAGGGGAGCTGGGTGCGCACGTGGGCGCCGAGCTCGCAGCCCGAGCCGGTCGCCGAGAGGATGGTCGTCTCGCTGATGGGCGAGCAGTGGTCGCCCCAGACGGCGCCC
>CANHON010000438.1 GCA_947462115.1 Deltaproteobacteria bacterium
ACGGTGTTGCCGCTCAGCGTGTCCTCGGCGTTGATGAGCGCGATGCCCAAGGTCGCGGCGTCTTTGAGCCCGCTGTCGGCGTACTGGGTGCTCACCGTCTGAAACCAGGCCTTGGCGATGGCGCGGTCGCCGAGCATCCGGCGCAGCTCGCCGGCGTAGAGGGCGGCCCAGGGGATGTCGCCGGGCTGGGTCTTGTCGGCGGCGGCCTGCTCGACGAGGGCCAGGGCCGACATCCGGTCCTTGACGCTCAGCGTGATCGCCCGCTCGACCACGTCGGGGCGGTCCTCCGCGCGGCCGCTGGTTTTGCTGCGGCCGGCCTCGGCGGTGGACGCGCCCCCGAGGCCGAGGGCCAGGGCGGTGCAGAGGATCAGGGCGCGGAGCTTCACGGGAGGTCTCCCTTTCGCGGGCGGGACGTCAGCGCATCATCCCACTGTTTGCGGGCGGGGTGGTGGCGGCCGTCGAGGGCCGGGCGCAGGGCCTGGAGCGCGGCGCGGGCGGCGGCGTCGAGCTCGGTGGGCACCTCGACGAGGACCTTGACCTGCAGGTCGCCCACCTCCTTCCCGCCGGCCTCGGGCAGACCGCGGCCGCTGAGCTTGAAGATGCGCCCCGATGGCGTGCCTGGCGGTATTTTGATCGTGGTGTGGCCGTCGAGGGTGGGCACGCGCAGCTCGGCGCCCAGCGCCGCTTCGGTGAAGTAGAGCGGCGCCTCGCACAGCAGATCGAGCCCGCGCCGCCGGAACAGCGGGTGCTCATCGACTTGCAGCAGGACCACGAGGTCGCCGGGCGGGCCGCCGTCGGTCGCCTCGTCGCCTTTGCCCTTGAGCTTGAGCTTTTGGCCGTTGGCCACCCCGGCGGGCACCCGGACCTTCAGCGTCGCCTCGTCGTCGAGCACGCCGCTGCCGCTGCAGCTCCGGCAGTCCTTGATCTTCTGCCAGCCCCGGCCGTCGCAGTGCGGACAGTCGCTGCGCAGCAGGCGGCGGGTGGGGGATCGGCCCGTGCCTTTGCAGGGCGCGCAGGGGCTCCGGCCGTCGCGCTCCTCGGCGCCGGTGCCCTCGCAGCGGGCGCAGCGGCTCCGGCGGCGCAGGCGCACCTCGCGCACGCAGCCGGCCGCCACCTCCTCGAGGCTCAGCGTCAGGGTGTAGCGGAGATCATCGCCCCGGACCTTCCGCTTGCGGCCGAACAGGCTGGAGAAGGTGTCGGCGAGGTAGGCGTTGAGGTCGTCTTGGCTGGGCGGGCGGCCGTCGGGCCGAAACAGCGGTCCGAGGCTGTCATAGCGGCCGCGCTGCTCGGGATCGGAGAGCACCGCCCAGGCCTCGGACAGCTCGCGGAAGCGCTGGGCCGCGGCCTCGTCGCCGGGCTTGCGGTCGGGGTGGAATTGGAGGGCGAGCGTGCGGTAGGCCCGCTTCAGCTCCTCGGGGCTCGCGTCTCTTTTTACGCCGAGCACGGAGTAGTAGTCGCGGGCGGGCACTGGACCTCCAAGCCCCGCCGCGGCGCGGGGGGCGCAGGCGGCGGTCTATCCCACCGCCGGGGGCTGAGCCGCCGGGCCGCCGCGAGGGGCCCGCGCCGCTCGGCTCAGAGCTCCTCGAGCAGCTCGTCGTCGGTGAAGCCGCCGTCGCCCGCGCCGCCGCCCAGCTCCGCGTCGCTCATGCCGGCCTCGCCGTCGAGCTGATCCCGGATGTCTCCGTAGATCGCCTCGGCGAGCAGCTGGGCGGCGTTGAACAGGCGGTCGTGGCTGGCCATCAAGGTGGCGAGGACACCGCAGTCGAGGTTGTCTTCGGCCTCGGCCAGCGCGTCCCGCACCTCGGCTTGGGCGTCGGCGTCGAGCTCGGAGCCGTACTCGTCGTTGCTGCGCTGGGTGTTGTAGATGAGCCCGTCGAGCTGGTTTCGGGCGGCGGCCACCTGCTGGCGGCCCTCGTCCTCGGCCCGGTAGAGCTCGGCCTGGCGCACCATCTGGTCGACCTCGGACTCGCTGAGGCCGCTGCTGCTCACGATCTTGATGGTCTGGGCCCGGCCGGTGCCGAGGTCTTTGGCGCGCACGTGCATGATGCCGTTGGCGTCCATCTCGAAGGTGACCTCGATCTCCGGCACGCCGCGGGGCGCGGGCGGCAGGCCGTGCAGCTCGACCTTCCCGAGGCTCTTGTTGTCGGCCACCATCGGGCGCTCGCCCTGGACCACGTGCACCCGGACCATGTCCTGACCGTCGCGGGCGGTGGTGAACACCTTGCTTTTGCGGCAGGGGATGTTGGTGTTGCGCGGGATGATCGGCTCCATCACCCCGCCGGCGATCTCGATGCCGAGGCTCAGCGGCGTGACATCGATGAGCAGCACGTCCTTGACGTCGCCCGACAGCACGCTGGCCTGGATGCCGGCGCCGACGGCCACCACCTCGTCGGGGTTGATGCCGCGCTCGGGCGCCCGCCGGAAGATCTCCTGCACCTTGCGCTGCACCCGGGGCATGCGGGTCATGCCGCCGACCAGCAGAACGGCGTCTAGCTGCGACGGATCGAGGTGGGCGTCGTTGAGCGCGGCGAGGCAGGGGGCCTCTAGGCGGGCGATGAGCGGCTCGACGAGGTCTTCGAGCTCGCGCCGGCTGATGGCCCGCAGCAGGTGCACGGGGCCGCTGGGGCCGACGGTCAAAAAGGGCAGGTTGACGTCGGTCTCGTCGGCGCTGGAGAGCTCGTGCTTGGCCTTCTCGGCCGCCTCCTTGAGCCGCTGCATGGCCACTTTGTCGCCGCGCAGGTCCACGCCCTCGTCCTCGAGGAAGCCCTCGAGCAGCCACTCCACGATCAAGTTGTCGAAGTCTTCGCCGCCGAGGAAGGTGTCGCCGTTGGTGCTGCGCACCTGAAAGACGCCGCCGTCCATCTCGAGGATGCTGATGTCGAAGGTGCCGCCGCCGAGGTCAAAGACCGCGATCTTCTCGCGCTCCTTTCGTCCGAGGCCGTAGGCCAGGGCCGCCGCGGTGGGCTCGTTGATGATGCGGAGCACCTCGAGGCCGGCGATGCGCCCGGCGTCTTTGGTGGCCTGCCGCTGGCTGTCGTTGAAATAGGCCGGCACCGTGATGATGGCCTTGTCCACGGTCTCCCCGAGGTAGGCCTCGGCGATGGCCTTCATCTTCTCCAGCACGATCGCGCTGATCTGGGGCGGCGAGTAGGCGACCCCGTTGACCTTGACCCAGGCGTCGCCGTTGTCGGCGGCCACGATGTCGTAGGGCACGAGGCCGGCGGTGCGCTGGGTGGCCTCGTCCTCAAACTTGCGGCCGATCAAGCGCTTGACCGCGAACAGGGTGCGATCCGGGTTGGTCACCGCCTGCCGGCGGGCGATCTGGCCGACGAGGCGGCCGCCGTCGCTGGTGAAGGCGACCACCGAGGGGGTGGTGCGCGAGCCCTCGTCGTTGGGGATGACCAGCGGGTCGCCGTGCTCGATGATCGACACGCAGGAGTTGGTGGTCCCGAGGTCAATGCCGATGGCGCGGGAGGTGGACTGAGACATGGGTGGTGCTCCGGCCGGTGCACAAGAGAAAAGGAGGGGGGAGAGCGGGCGGCTGCGCTGTTTTAGGCGCGGCTCGGGTCGGGCGGTTCGCCGTCGGGCTCGATGGGCAGCTCAAGCGTGGGGTCGTCGAGGGGGGAGAGCCGCAGGTGGAAGGCGGCGGGGCCGTCGCCTTCGCCGTCGTCGGGCTCGGCAGCCCCCGCGCCCGTCGGCTCGCCTGCCGCCTCGGTCGGCGGGTCGGGCTCGGCGAAGTCGAAGTCGAAGTCGAAGGGCTCGCTGGCCTCGCCTTCCGGGGCGTCGCCTTGCGGTGCTTCGCGGTCGGCAGGCTCGCTGTCGGCAGGCTCGCTGTCGGCAGGCTCGCTGTCGGCAGGCTGGCCGTCCGCCGCGGCGGGGCCGTCGGGATCTTCATCGATGAAAGCGGCGCCGTGGTCGTCGGTGTCGTCGATGGGTGGGCCTTGCTCGGCGG
>CANHON010000439.1 GCA_947462115.1 Deltaproteobacteria bacterium
CGCGCGCCCGCGCCCCGACCGACCTCCAGCGCCCCCTCGCCTGGCCGGCCGCCAGCGCCTGGGCCCGCTGGGGCGGCGCGGTGCCGAGCCAGCTCCACCGGGCGGTGCTCCCGAGCCCGCTGGGCCGCCTGCTGCTGCAGAGCGCCGACGGCGCGCGCGACCAAAATGACCTCCTCCAGGTCGTCCTGGACGCGATGGAGGCCGGCGAGCTGGAGATCGAGGCCCAAAGCGCCGACGGAGCTGCGCTCGGGGCCCCGTCCGTCGAAGGCCTCGCCGCGCTCGTGCAGGAGCAGGTGGCCGAGCTCGCCCGCCTCGGCCTGCTCATCGACGCCCCCGCCCGGCGCTGAGGCTCAGGCCAGCCCGCGCACCAGCGTGGGGAGCAGGGCCGCGAGCCGATCGTATTGATCGGGGACGTTGTACGGGGAGAAGGCCGAGATCCGCAGCCAGACCGCCCCGGCGAAGGGCTGAATCGGAAGCTCGAAGCGGCGCTTTATCAAGGCCTCGTACAGGGGCTTGGCCTGCGCGGCGGGCAGGGGCAGGCGCAGGGCGGCCATCGCCCCGTAGCGATCGGGGCTGTCGGCGTGGGGCGGCTCGATGCCCAGGGCCGCGGCGATCTGACGCTGCCCGTAGCCAGCGAGCGCGTGGTTCGCCGCCATCAAGGCCGGTCCTCCCCAGGCCTCGTGCAGGTCGAGCGCGGCGCCCGACGCCAGCCAAGCCGAGGGATCGAAGGTGCCCGGCCAGTCGAACTCGGCGTGCAGGCCGAGCTGGAAGCCGTGGCTGGGGATGGCCTGGTGGGTGGCGCCCCGGTGGGCCTCGGCCGCCCAGAGCAAGGCGGCGCCTTTGGGCGCGCAGAGCCACTTGTGGAGGTTGCCCACCCACCAGTCGGCCCCGAGGGCGCGGAGATCGACCGGCACGTGCCCCGGCGCGTGGGCCCCATCGACCAGGGTGAGGATGCCGCGCTGGCGGGCCTCGGCGCAGATCCGCTCCACCGGCAGCCGCAGGGCGGAGGGGGAGGTGAGGGCATCGACCACCAGCAGGCGGGTCTTGGGGGTCACCTTGTCGAAAATGGCTTCGATTACACAATCATCATCGAGGACCACCGCAGGCAGCGGCGCCTCGTCCACCGCCCAGCCCCCGGCGGCCGCCCCGCGGTCCAGGGCCCGGCGCACCGCGTAGTAGCGGTGGCTGGTGGTCAGCACCCGATCGCCCGGCTGGAGGGGGACCGAGCCGAGCACCGAGGCGATGCCGGTGGTGGCGTTCTGGATGAAGGCGAGGCCAGCGGGATCCGCGCCCAAGAAGGCGCCGAAGCGGCGGCGGAGCGCCTCGAGGCGCTCGGGGAGGGTGCGCACCAAAAAGGCGACGGGCTGCGCCTCGAGCTCCTCTTGCACCCGCCGCTGGGCCTCGAGGACCGGCCGCGGACAGGCGCCGAAGCTGCCGTGGTTGAGGAAGTCCCAGGTGGGGTCCAGCAAAAAGGCGGCGCGGTGGGCGCCCGGGACGAGCTCCGTGGCAGAGCTGTTGCGAATCAAAGACACGCGCGGCCTCCAAACAGGTGAAATGGGCCACTCCGGCGCCCACGCCCCGAGGGTAGCCTGCCTGACGAACCCGGAGCCCGTCGTGAGCGCTCGCAGCCTCGCCATCGACCGTCCCTTCACCGTCAGCAGCGAGAGCATCGCCAGCCAGCTCTACGACGTGCTCCGGCGGATGGATCCCGCCAAGTGGCGCGACGAGGGCGCCCCGGCGATCCGCGTTGAGCTGCTGAGCCTCCAAGCGAGCATGCGCGCGCTGGAGATCAGCCCCACCGCCGAGCAGCGCGTGCTCGACGTGCGCGGCCGCTTCCTCGACCTCGCCCAGCTCATCGAGCAGCGGATGCCAGCCCTCGAGCTGCCCCGCGAGCGCATCCGGGCGGCGTGGCAAGAGCTGCGGCGGGAGCTGGTGCCGGCCTACGAGAAGCTGGCCCAGAGCCTCGCGCCCATCGACGTTCGCGTGCCCTCGCTCCGGCCGACCAACTACGCCCGCAACGTCTACCACTTTATGTCGGGCATGGTCGTCATCGCCCTGCTGCGCGTGATTTTGCCCGAGGGTTGGCCGGTGTGGGTGGCCTTGGGCTTCGCCGGCCTCGCCTGGACCGTGGAGCTGCTCCGCCGACGGGCGACCTGGCTCAACGTGCTGATGATGACGCTGTTTCGGCCCTTCGCCCACCCCCATGAGGCCTGGCGGATCAACTCGGCGACCTGGTTCACCACCGCGATCTTGGGCCTCGCGCTGCTCGACAACGTGCTGGTCACCACCATCGCCTTGGCGGTGCTGGCGGCGGGCGATCCGGTCGCGGCGCTCATCGGCCGGCGCTTCGGGCGCACCCGCCTCGCCAACGGCCGGTCGCTGGAGGGCACCCTGGCCTTCGTGGTCGCCGCCGCCGCCTGCGCGACCGGCGTGCTGCAGGTCTTTCACGCCGAGATGGGGCTGGGCCGGATGATCGTGCTGGCCCTCGCTGGGGCCATCCCCGGCGCCGTCGCCGAGCTGTTGACCCGCCGGGTGGACGACAACCTCGCCATCCCCTGGAGCGCCGCCGCCGGCGTGCTCGCCGCCTCCGCCCTGCTGACCTAAGCGGGCTCGGGGCTGCGGCCGCGCATCAGCCACGTGCGCTGCACCCACTCGTCGTAGATCGAGAGCAAGCGCAGCTCCAAGGCCGGATCTTCGAGGGCGCCGAGGGCCTCCGCCGCGGCCTCGAAGGTCGAGCGAGCCCAAGGCTCATGGGGCTGGCGCAGGCGGTCGGTCAGGCGGGCCGGCTTGGAGATGCACCAGCGCGGCATGCGCGCCAGGGCCGGCAGCCGGTGGACGAGGCGCCGGGCCTGCGACCAGGTGCCGTCCACCAGCACGAGGCGGGCGGCCTCCGGCAGGGGCAGCGGCGCGCTCGGCATGGGATCGGGCGGCATCAGCAGCACGCAGCCCGGCTGTTGGAGCAGCGCGTCGTCGAAGACAGCGTCGCGGGCGCCATAGTCGAGCAGGGTGGTGCTGGGAAGGCAGCGCTGGAGCAGGGCCGCGCTGCCGGTGGGCTTGAGCGCCTCTTTCCAGTGCCGGACGATGAGGAGCTCGATGCGGGGCCGCTCCTCGACGATGAGCGCGCAGAGGCACCGGTCGAGGTGGAGCGAGCAGCGTTCGCAGCGGGCCGCGTGGGTCAGGTGGCGCATGGCCCCCGGCTATGGGCGCGCCACCGCCGCCGCCAGCACCCGCCGTGACTCCGGGATGATCACGTCCAGCACGCTGTCTTCGCTGGGCACGCCGACGCGGATCGGGAAGCCGTAGTGCCCGGTACCCCGGTGCACATAGAGCAGGCTCCGGCCCATCTGCCAGGGTCCGTGGTCGGGGATCGACGAGATGGCGCTCACGAAGGTGATCGGCAGGCCGAAGGTGAGCAAGCCGACCTGACCGCCGTGGGTGTGGCCCGACAGCGTGAGATCGAAGCGGCCATCGGGGACGAACCGGAACATCCCGGGATCGTGGAGCATCAGCAGCCGGGCGACCACGCCCTCGGGCGCGGGCAGGCGCGCGAGCACGGCGCCCATGGCCTCGGCACGCTGGCTGAACCGGAAGTCCACGCCGGCCACCTCCACCGCGCCGAGGCGGGTCTGAACGACGGCCTGGGCGTCATTGAGGAGCTTCACCCCGGCGCTCGCCAAGGCGATGCGGATGACCTCGGGCGACTCGTGATCGTGGTTGCCGAAGACCGCGAACACCGCCGGGTGCGCGCGGAGCGGGGCCAGCGCGAAGCTGAGGGGCGCGGCGTCGCGCTGGCTGGCGATCGTCAAAAAGTCGCCGGTGAGCAGGATCAGGTCTGGCTGGCCCTGGACCGCCCGCTCACACTGGCGCCGGAGCCGCTCCGCTGACATGAAGGCGCCGATGTGCGTGTCGGTGAGCTGCACGATCCGCAGCCGATCGTCGGCGAGGC
>CANHON010000440.1 GCA_947462115.1 Deltaproteobacteria bacterium
ACCGCGCCCTCTGGGTCGATGAGGACCGGCCCCAGCGCGCCATCCTTGGGCCGCCAGGCCGCCGCGAGGGCCGCGACGCAGCCAGGCGCGGGCACCGCGTCGTCGTTGAGGAGCAGCGCCCGATCCCAGCCCGCCGCTTGGGCCGCCCGCAGGCCGGCGTTGGCCGCCCGCGCGAAGCCTGTGGAGCCCGCCGTCCGGACCACCTGGAGGCGGGGGCCGGGGCGCGCGCCGCAGCCCTTGGGGGAGTCATCCACCAAAATGACGTGCTGATCGGCGACAGCGTCGAGGGCGAGGCGAAGGAGGTCGGCCCGCCGGTGGTGGGGGATCACGATCACGGGCGGGTCGGCGCTCACGCGGCGCCGCTCACTCGAGCGTCGGCGGCGGCGGCCGCCGCTCCAGCTTGATCTTCAGGCCGCTGCGGGGCTTGTCCACGTAGATGGGGTTCTCGGCCGCCCAGGCTGCCGGGTCGAGGGGGCCTGGGCGCTGGTCTTTGTCCTCATCGGCGTAGGCGCCCAGCCAGACCTTGCCGGGCGCGCTCGGCACCTCGAGGCTGAAGGGCCCGGGCCCGGCCACCTGCAGGGTGGCGATCACCCGGGGGCGCTTGGACTTTCCGCCGGCCGCTGCGAGCTGATCGCCGTCAAAGACGTCAATCCGAACGGGGCTACCGCGGTGGTCGTCCATCGACACCACGCCGCTGACGGTCACGGTGGGCCCCAGGTCGATCGCGCCCACCTGCCCGTCGGGCGGCGGCTGGTCGGCGACGCCGGGCGGCGGCTCGTCGGGCACGCCGGGGGTCGGCTCACCGGGATCGATCGGGGCGGGCGCGCCGGGGTCGATGGGGCCGGGCTCGCCAGGCACACCCACGCCCGGATCTTCCGGACGGACCGGCGCCGGGGCAGGCGCTTGGCCGACCGCTGGCGCGCCGCTGCCGGTGGAGGTGGCTGGATCGCCGGCGGCGAGCTGGTCGGCCCGATCGAGGATCGGGTCGCGGCCGCCGCAGCCCGCGGCGCCGAGCTGCAGCGCGCAGGCGGCCACCGCCCAGCCCTTCCACGAGATGATGCTCCTCAAGGCTCCTCCTCCGCGCCGCTGGCCTGCGGGCGCCCGCATGCGTCATACTCCAGTCTGCTCGTCTTATCGCCGCGCCACCCTAGCCTGGAGCCCCCGTGCAAGCCGTCGTGCGCAGCGTGCAGGCCTTCTTCTCGCCGGCCATCCTCGGCATGGTGACCAAAGTCTATGTGCCGGTGCTGTTCCCCCTGACCTTCCTCATCGCCCTGCTGGCCAGCACCCTCGACGAGGCCCTCGGTTTTGGCGGCGGCTTTTTGCCCGGCCAATGGCGCTGGGCGGTGGCGGGGCTGAGCTTCGTCGCCGGCGCGCTGCTGTGGCTGATGACCTACGAGCAGCTCACCCGCATGGGCGAGGGCAGCCCCAGCCCAACGGCTGGCCGCACGCAAAAGCTTGTCGTGCGCGGTATTTACGCCTATAGCCGCAACCCCAGCTTGTTCGGCAAGACCCTCGGCGTGCTCGCGGTCGGTTTTGCCATGAACTCGCTGAGCTTTTGCTGTATCCTCGTGCCCTTGCTGCTCGCTGGCTCGCTCGTCGAGAAGGTGTGGCGCCAAGAGCCTCAGCTGGTTGAGATTTTTGGCGCTGACTACGAGCGCTATCGACGCGAAGTGCCGCTCTTCATCCCCTGGAAGCTCTTCCTTGGCCGCTCGCCCTGGGCTAGCGGACAGTAGGCCTCGCCCGCGCCCCCGGCCCACCGCCTGGAGGAACCATGGACATCACCCTGATCAACCCCCCCGAGAAGCTCCGCGTCTGGGCGGGCATCCCCAAAGCGCACGCGCACGGGGTCTACTGCTTCCCGCCGCTCGGGCTGATGTACATCCAGGCGGCGGTCGAGAAGCGCTCGCACTACACAGCCGAGATCATCGACCCCGTCATCGATGACATCGACTACCCGGAGTTCGAGCAGCGCCTCAAGAAGGTGCCGCTCGATCTGGTGGGCATCAGCACCTACACGCACTCCTTGCCGGACGTGCAGATGACCGTGAACATCGTGCGCAAGCTCAACCCCGGCGCGAAGATCGTGCTCGGCGGGCCGCACTGCGCGATGTTCCCGGAGTACGCGATCCAGCTCAAGGGCATCGACGCGATCGTCACCGGCGACGGCGAGGACGCCTTCCTCGACATGGTCAAGCAGCACGACGCGGGCCGGGGCTTCGAGGGCATCGCCGGCGTGTGGTGGATCGACCGCGATGGCTCGGTGGTCAAGAACGTCGAGCGCCGCAGCACCAAAGACCTCACCGCCTACCCCTGGCCCGATCGCAGCCGCTCGCGCTTCCGGGACTACTACCTGCCGGGCACCAAGCAGCCGATGGTCACCACGGCCATCACCAGCCGCGGCTGCCCGCACTCCTGCCCCTTCTGCCTCACCTACAAGAAGCAGTACCGGGTTCGCGAGATTGACGACATCCTCGATGAGATGGAGCACTGCCTCTCGCTCGGCATCACCGAGGTGCACTTCATCGACGACCTGTTCACGCCCAACAGCCAGTGGGTGCTCAAGTTCTGCGACGCCATCGAGCGGCGCAAGCTCAAGTTCAACTGGGGCTACAAGACCACCATCGCCGGCACCACCCGCGAGCAGCTGCGGCGCTGCGGCGAGACCGGCTGCACCAAGATCCACTTCGGGGTCGAGAGCGCCAACAACGAGGGCCTCGACGTGCTCGGCAAGCACTGCGACACCGAGGACGTTCACCGCGTCTTCCGGTGGTGCCGCGAGGAGGGCGTGCGCAGCGTGGCCTACATCATGCTGGCCGGCCCCCACGAGCGGACCTTGGCGGACGCCGTGGCCAACATCGACGAGATGATCAAGCTGGACGCTGACTTCGCCGTGTTCGCGGTCTTCTCGCCTTACCCGGGCACCGAGTCCTTCGCCGAGGGCGCCAAGCTCGGCCTCTACGAAGCCGATTGCTGGGACCGGATGATGAAGGACCCGCTCTGCGGGGTCGAGGTGCCGGTCTGCTGGGAGGAGCACCTCAGCCGCGCCGAGATCTTGGAGCTGCTCAAGATCGCCCACCGCAAGTTCTACATGCGGCCGAAGTTCGTGGCCCGGCAGGTGCTCGGCCTCGAGACGGGCGCGGAGTTCAAGCGCCTCGCCCAGGGCGCCCTGTCCTTGGTCAAGCTGGAGCTGCTCAAGGCCTCGAGCCGCACGGCCCCGGTCTAAGGGTGATCCACTTGATCTCCTTGCTGTCAGCGCTGCCTTTGCTGGTCGCGCTCTCGGCCGGCGCGCAGGAGCCGGGGGCCGCCCCCGATCTGTGGATGGTCGGGGTGCTCCGCATGGAGGGCGCCTCGACCGACGTGGAGCTGGCCGCCGCTGCCTTGGCGCTCAGCCTGCGCGAGGCGGGGGCCACGGGCCGGGTGGGGCAGCTCCCCGCGCTGCGCACCGACGCCGACAAGCTGCACCGGCTGGTGCTCTCGGCCCAGCTCGCCACCCAAAACTTGGCGCCTTGAGGTGTGGCGGCTGCCGGCCGGGCCGACCTGGGCCTCGGCCTTGGGCGCGCGCGCCGGGCTGCGCTGGGTGGGGCCGGACGCGCTGATCGAGGGCGTGGCGCCGCTTGAGCAGGCCACCGCCAGCGCGCTCTGCTGGTCCAAGCGGGCGATCCCGACCGAGGCCGGCCTGCTCATCTGCCCCAGCGCTCGGCCCGATGGCGGCGCCTCCCTGATCGCCGAGGATCCCCGCGCGGCCTTCGCCTCGCTGCTGCGCGCGCTGGCGCCCCCGGCGCCCGAGGCCTCGGTGCACCCGAGCGCCCAGGTGCACCCCTCGGCCCAGATCGGGCCCCGCGTGCGCCTCGGGCCCGGCGTCGTGATCGCAGAGGGCTGTGAGATCGGCGAAGGGAGCGTGCTGCACGCCAATGTCGTCGTGGAGGCTGGGG
>CANHON010000441.1 GCA_947462115.1 Deltaproteobacteria bacterium
CGCGTCCAAGTCGGCGCGGACGGCGCCAGCGGGGCGCTGCCAGGGGAGGGCGAGGGCCCGCCCGGCCGCGGTCGGCTCGCTCGGGCGGAGGGCCGAGGCGCGGGTGGGCGCGGCCGCGGCCGGCGCTGGCTTGCAGGACGGGTCATCGGCGGCGCCGGGGATGCCGCAGGCCGCGGTCGGCGCGTCGGCGCGGGGCAGCGGCGCGGGCGGCGGCCCGGCCTCTCCCGGTCGCTCAAAAAGTTCGTCCTTGGCCACGACCCGCGCGAGGCGGGAGAGGGCGCGCTTCGCCAGTCCGCGGATTCGACCCAAGGGGGCCTCCTGAGGGTGCTCGGCGGCGCCGGGGCCGCGCGTGGGGCGGAGATACCGCGTCTTCGGCCGGCGGCAAGGCCGCTTAGGGCGGGCGCACCGAGGGCGGCAGGCGCCCGGCCGGGGCGGCGGTGGGCGCGGGGCTGCGGGGCTGCACGTCGCCCTCGACCTCGGCCCACACCCGCCACGCTTGGCCATCGTGCTTGAGGATGGCGGCTGTCACGTTGTCTTCGACTGACTCGGCCATCCGGCGGGCGCCGACGCCGAGCACCTTGTCGAAGTCCGCGTCGCCGCTGCGCCAGAACAGCAGGGTGCCGCGCTCGGGCAGGGCCAAGACGAGGCCCTCGACCGGGGCGGCGCTGCTGAGGCAAGCGGGCTCGGCCAGGGGCAGGGCCTCGGCCCCGTCGCCGGCCTGGCGCACATAGTAGGTGCCGGGCATGCCCTCGACCTGGGCGGCCACCGGGGGCTGGGCGCGCCAGGCGGCGCGGGCCCGGTCGGTGGCGCGCGCCCAGACGGCCGGCAGGGGCTCCTTCCAGGCCGCGGCGTCGGCCTCGGTGGCGAGGCGCCATCCCGGCCCGTCTTGGGTGCGAACGCAGAGCTGCACGCCATCCACGACGGGGCGACACAAGGCCAAGGCCGCGGGGCCCGCTTGACCCCGGGCGATGGCCTCGGCGCTGTGCCGATCCGGGGCGTCGGCCCGCTCGGCGCTCAGGCGGACCGGGGCGGGGCCCGCGGCCGCGGCGCTGGCCACCGCGACGAGGGCGGCGAAGGGGCCGATCACCGGCTCACTCCGAGACGGTGTAGGTGTCGACGATGTCGCGCATCTTGCGGGTAAAGTCGTCGGCCTCGTTGAGGTGGGGCTCGGCGCGCACCTCGGAGAGCTGCGCCGTCAGGCTGCGCTGGCGCTGGCACAGCACGCGGGCCATGGCGAGCACGAGCTTGTAGGCCGCGAGGCTGCCGGTCTCCAGCAGATCTTCGAACAGCTCCCGCTGGAACCGGAAGACGGTGGTCTCGCCCCGGGCGATGACGTTGGCCGACCGGTTGGAGCCGTCGAGCACCGCCATCTCGCCGACGCAGGTGCGGGGCTCTAGCAGCGCGATGACCCGGTCGCCGCCGGCCGCTAGGTTCTTGGTGACCACGCAGGTGCCGTCGAAGATGACGTACCAGGAGTCACCTTCGTCGTTCTCGCGGAAGATGGGCTGGGCGTCGCGCAGGCGCTGGACCTGCATGATCTGCACGATCTCCGCCAGCTCGCCGGGATCGAGATCCTCGAAGAGCGGCGTCTGCAGCAGGAAGGAGATGACCTCCTCAAGGGTGAGCGGATGGTCCATGTTCGCTCCAGATGCGGTGTCGGCGGGCGCCGCGGGCTGCGCGGCCTCCGGGATGGCTTCGGCGCCGGGTCGACCCCGGTGGGCGCGCGGCGGTGGCGAGCCGAGGTTCGCGCAAGTGGGGCGGCCTGTCTACGGGACCGCCCGGAGACCGCTGCAAAGGGGCCTGTCGGCGGGCCCCTTGGCCGCGCGGCGGGCGCCGGGCGCGCGCGGGGCCGAGGCGCGTCGGAAGGGGCGGCCCGCCCCCGACGGGCTACAAGGAGGCATCTCTGGGGAGGCGACATGGCTGATACTTCGCGCGGCGGCGGTTCCAACGACGAGTCTTCCGGCGGCCTGCGGGCGCGGCTGCGGCGGGGCCTGCGCCGGGCGGTCGATCGCCTGTCGGGCGAGCACAGCGCCGTCGCCCCGGAGTCCCGCGAGGGGTACCGACGGCCCGGGGTGCCCAACGACGAGGCCAGCGTGGTGATGGCCCGCCTCAACCGTCCGGCCGGCGGCGGCGACGAGGGCTGAAGGCCGCGGCCTCGGGTAAAGGCGGCCGCGCGCGGGCCGATGGGGGCGGGCCACTAAACGGAGCCCACCATGCTGCTTGAGACCCGCCTGAACGCGAACGCGCCCCTCTATGTTGACTGCGAGACCGTCGGCGGCTTCGACAAGGGCGGCGGCATGGGCGGCTTTGACCCCGATGAGGTCGTCGCCAACGTCGTCGCCACCGCCACCGGCCTCGCGGTCGCGCTCGCGGCCTCGGCCACCGGGGCCGCGGAGGCCCGGCCGGTGCCGGCGAACATCGAGCTGGAGTTTGGCCTGCGGGTGGACTCCAACGCCGTGATCAGCGTGGCCCAGAACCCGGCCGCGGGGCAGTTCAAGGTGAAGGTGCGCTGGGGCGGCTGAGGGCCGCCTGCAGCGCGGCGCTGAGCTCTTCCGGGTCATCGCTGGGATTGACGTCCAGGTCGGTGTACTCGACGATGATGCGCGCGAAGGGGAGGGGGATGCAGGCCTGATCCCAGCTCGGCCAGCGCAGGGCGAACGGGGCGCGGGCGCGGGCGGCCACGAGGCGGGCCGGGCCCAAGGCGGCGAGGTGGGCGGCCCCAGGCTTCACCACGCCGGCCGGGCCCCGCGGTCCGTCCACCGCGATCGCCACCGTGTCCCCGGCCCGCAGCGCCGCCAGGCCGCCGCGCAAGGCGAGCAGGCCGCCCCGGCTGGAGCTGCCCCGGAGCAGCGAGAAGCCCCACCCCTGCAGCAAGGCCGCGAGGCGGTCGCCGTCGGTCGAGCGGCTCACCAGGGCGCGGTAGCCACGGCCGCGGTGGCACAAGATCAGCGGCAGGAGCTCGCCGTGCCACAGGGCGAGCACCACCGGGGCCGGGCCGGGCGCGCCGCGGCGCTCCACCCGCCAGGTGGCGGCCAGCGCCCGCAGCAGGGCGCCCAAGGCGGCGTCGATGGCGCGGCACATGTCGGCCCCCGAGGTGCGGAGCTGCGGCGCGGCGGGCCCCGACGGTCGCCCCTCGGATAAGCCGAGGGTGGCCGTCCTGCGGCCCGGGAGGTCTCCATGTTTCTGGCGGAGGGCGAGCTGGTCCTCGGGCGCTATCGCGTGCTGCGCGCCCTCCCGGCGTGGGGGGAGCTGGGCCGCTGGTCGGCCCTCGACGAGGCCCGGGGCGTCGAGGTGGAGCTCTGCGCCCCCAGCGCCTTGGCCTGCCTTCGGCCCGGTTCGATGGACAGCTTCCGGGAGGCCTTCACCCCCGGCGGCGCGGAGGTCCGCGGGCTGTGGCCGCCGCTGGACCTCGGGGCGCACCGGGAGCGGCCGGTGGGGGTCCGGGCGGCGGGCCTGCGGCCCATGGCGCCGAAGCTCCCGGCGGCGCTGCTGCCGCACTTGCTGAGCGCGCTGGGTCCGGCCTTGCAGCGCGGGGCCGCCGGTTGGTCGCGCCGGGCGCTGGTCGTGGACCCCGCGGGCCAGCCCTGGGTGGCCCTCGACGGCCTCGTGGATCCGCCGCCCCTCGGCGCGCCGCCGCTGCGGGTCGGCGCGGATCTCTGGGCGCGGGTGACCGGGCAGCCCCCCGACGGCCGGCCCGCGCTCCGGGCAGCGCCGGGCCTCGATCCCGCGGTGAGTGCCCTGCTGGACGCTATTTTGGTGGAGATTCCTCACACGGCGCCGCCCCTCTCGCCCCCGGCGTGGCCGCCTGAGCTCGCGGTGGAGGCGGGGGAGGACGCGGCGGAGGGGGAGGCGGCCGCCGGGTCGGGCTCGCTGCGCACAGCGTCCCCCACGTCCATCCGGTCGGATGGCGGCGCGCCATCGACCGGTC
>CANHON010000442.1 GCA_947462115.1 Deltaproteobacteria bacterium
CCCGGCCGTCGAGCTGGGGGATGAGCAGGTAGCGGGTGAGCACCTGGGCGTAGTCGCCGCCGTCATCGCTGATCTGGACGAAGCCCACGTCCTCGACCTCGACCGGCTCTTGGCCCTCGACCTCCGCCCGCAGCGAGACGATGTCCCACCAGCCGAGGGGCTCAAATTGGCAGCCGCCGAGCGAGAGCGCGAGGGCGAGCCCCAAAGAAGGGCGAGCGGCGCCCGACCCGAACGCATGGTCGCAACGCATCAGAAGCTCCCTTCGATGGAGAAGCTCCACGAGGAGACGTTGGTGGCGAAGGGGTAGAGGGCCAGCAGCTCGGGGTCGTTGAACAGAATGGCGCCGCCGCCGCCCAAGTTGCCCGCCTTGTTGCGGCCCCGGCCCTCGAGGCGACCGGAGAAGTAGCTGCCGCCGTCCACGCCGAGGATGGGCTGGCCGGGCAGGTTCACCACGCCGGCCTTGGCCAAAAAGCCCGTGCCCACCGCCCCGTCGCGGGTGGCGCGGAAGTCGGCGGAGTGGCCGCCGATGGCCGCGAGGTGCAGCTGGCTCAGCGGCCGGGTGGCGTAGGCGATGTCGAGATCAACGTACTGGCCGAGGTCTTCTTGGCTGAAGTGGTAGGTGCGCAGGCGCCCGACCCCGCCGAGCAGGCCGTCGAGGCCCTCGCCCTCGGCGACCGCCGCCGCCGCCACCGACTCGACCACCGGCGGGCCGAAGCTCAGGTCGCGCAGGTAGAGGCTGGTGAAGCCGAGCGGCTTGATCAGCTTCTTGAGGGGCATGCGCTGGCCGCCCACCTTGAGCTGGGCGAAGCGGCCGAGCTCGCCGCCCCGCACCACGCCGCTGAGCGACAGGCCGACCACGTCCTCGCCCACGTCCACGTAGAGGCCCCGGGAGCCGGCGTAGCCGAGGCGGGCGTGCAGGTGCTCGCCCTCGTAGCGGCCGCCGCCGATCCAGTCCATGGCGAGGGCGCTGGCGCCGTTCTGGGTCGTCCACCCGCCGGAGATGGGGGCCAGGGCGACGATGGAGCCGGCGTACATCGGCGCCGCCCCGAGCCAGAGCATGCCGCGCAAGAAGGGGTTGGGGTAGGCCTGCTGCCCGAAGGTGATGCTGGAGCTGTAGAACAGGCCCCAGCGGCCCCAGTGGCCGGTCACGCCGATGTTGCCGGCCTGCATGTCGAGGGGCCGCACCTGCACCCGGTAGTTGGAGGGGCAGTTGCCGTTGCCCTTGGCCCCATCGTCGAAAGAGACGACCTGGGCGGCGTTGAAGGTGAAGGACCACTGGGCGGCGAAGGTGCCGCCGTCCTCGTCGGCGTCCTTGCGGCGGGCGGCCGGGAACAGGTTGCGCTCGGCGAAAGAAGTGGCGCTGTAGGTATTTTGGTTGGTCTGCAGCGCGGCGCGGGCGTTGTCAAAACCGGCCGTGCCGGCGATGGGGTTGCCGCCGTTCAGATCGCAGTCGGTGCCCTCGGGCCGCAAGAGGCCGTCGTCGCTGGCCCAGGCGGGCCCGGCCCATAGCAGCAGCACGGGGAGCACTGGGAGAAGGGGCGGAAGGCGCGCGGTCATCGGTCCCCCTCGAGCTTGACCACCCAGGCGCAGGCCTCGTCGACCTCCATCCAAGCGGGCAGATCATCGCCGAGCTCGTCGATGGTCTCGCAGGGCAGGTTGCGGATGGTGAAGGCGCAGGAGAACAGGTCTTCGGCGCCGACCGCCTCGAGGGCCGGGTCGTCGGCCTCCCACTCGATGCACTCGGCCGCGTCGCGAAAGGCCTCGTAGCGGTCATTCGCGAGGGCCACGTCGCCGGTGCAGTCGTGGGTGCGCGAGGCGATGGCCCAGCCCACCTCTTTGCAGGGCTGGTCGCTCGGCATGGGCTCGATCAGCTTGCAGCCGCCGAGGCCCACCCCGGCGAGGGCCCACACCAGCCGTGGGCGGCGATGGGCGGGCATCAGCGGCCCTCCTCGAGCAGGATGGTGGTCTGGCCGTCGCCTTCGACGACCACGTGGTCGATGTAGGCGCCGGTGTCGGGCGCGCGGAACACCCAGACGTGGCCCGCGCCGGTGGTCACCTGCCACTCGCCGCCGGCCAGCACCTCGCCGTACTGCACCTCGACGCAGTCGAAGCCCTTCCAGAAGATGGCGGCCGTGCGGTCGAGCGCGCTCTGCACCAGCAGCTGGTCGGTGCTGCCGTCGGTGGCCGCCGAGCAGTCGAGGCTGGCCTCGCCGCCGTCGCCCGCGCCATCTCCCGTGCCCCCGCCATCGCCGTCGAGGCCGAGGGCCGCGCTGTCGAAGGGCGGCGGCTCCTCGGGCAAGTAGGCCGGCTCGCCGCAGCCCCCGCCGAGCGCGCACCCCACGAAGGCCAAGCGCAGGATCGGGCGGGCGGACATGGGCGGCTCCGGGTGGTTCCTAGGGGCAGAGCGTGCCATAGCGGGTACCCAAATCGGCCATCAGGGCCTCGACCGCCGCTTGATCGGCCGCCGAGAAGGCGTCGAGATGATCGCTGTCTACGTCAAAGACGCCGATGCAGGCGCCCTGTGCGTCGAGCACCGGGACCACCAGCTCGCTCTGGGTGCTGGTGGCGCAGGCGATGTGATCGGCGAAGGTCGAGACGTCGGCGAGGCGCTGCGTCTGCCGGGTGCGGGCCGCCGCCCCGCAGACCCCCCGCGAGAAGGGGATGCGCAGGCAGCCGTGGCCGCCCTGGTAGGGCCCGACCGCGAGCAGCTCGGGCGCGATGACCCGGTAGAAGCCCGTCCAGTGCCAGGCCGAGAACGCGTGGTGCAGCTCACAGACCACGGTGGACATGGCGGCCACCACGTCATCTTCACCGTCGAGCAAGCTGGCGATGCGGGCGGCGACCTCGGCGTGCTGGGCGCGGCGGGCGTCCTCGTCGGCGCCGTGGGGGAGCGGATCGAGCATCAGACCTCCAGGCAGGCGGCAGGGCCCGCGCCGCCCCGCTTAGCCCGCCGCCGGGGGCGAGGGACGGCGCCGCCGGAGCCCCAGGGCCGCGAGCAGGCCGAGCGGGAGCAGGGCCGCGCCAGAGGGGGCCGGGCCGCGCCCTTGGCGCCCCTCGAGGGTGGTGTGGATCGCGTCCACCGCGCCGGCCTCGAAGCGCGCGTCCGCGGTCATCGCCCGGGCCTCCACCTCGCTGTCGAACCGGGTGATCCAGCGCCCGTCCACGTCCTCCCCGACGTAGGTGCGGAGCGCCACCGCCTCGGTCGTGCCCACCTCGAGCTGCCACTCCTCGAAGGCCTCGACCGGGTCCTGGTCGTCAATGTCGCGGGATCGGGCGTCCACCGAGCCCCAGCCGCTCAGCGCCACGGGCGCCGGCCCGAGCACAAAGAAGGTGTTCTTCATGAGGCGGCCGTCGCTGATCCGCCCCATCCGGGCCGGAAAAACGAGGCGCTCGTCGGACAGCGCGAAGCGGATCGGCGGGAGGGCGCCGCCGGTGCTGCCGGCCTCGGGCGACAGGCGCAGGGCGGCGAAGACCCAGCCGCCTTCGGCCACCAGCGCGGCGAGGTTGGCCTCGGCGTCGGCGTCGAGCACATAGCCAGCACCGCTGAGCCAGGCGCCCATGCCCTCGACGTCATCGCCCTGCAGCACGACATAGTCGTAGGTGCCGGTGAAGCCCTGGTCGATCAAGGAGACGCCGAGGACGTTGGCGGTGTCGCCGCCGCCCGCGAGGTCGGTGGCCTTGGCCCCACCCACGCCGCCGCAGCCGCAGCCCTGGGCGCCCCCGTCGTCGTCGTCCTCATCGGTGTTCAGCTCGATGAAGACCCGGGGTGCGGTGAGGCCCAGCAGCGCCTCGAAGCGCGCCACATCGCCGTCGCTGAGGCCGGTGTAGCTGTCCGGCAAGGCGACGATCCAGCCGAATTCAGCGGCGTCGCCCTCCCAGCTCACCCGGTACTCCACGCTGCTGCCGCCCGTGGGCTC
>CANHON010000443.1 GCA_947462115.1 Deltaproteobacteria bacterium
CCCTGGCCCACCAGCAGGCCGCCGCTGCTCACAAAGGCGCTGCCATCGCCGATCACGAGGTTGTGGGAGCCGGTCTGGGCGCCCGGGGCGGCGTTGTAGCCGAGGATCAGGTTGCCGAGCCCGTTGTCGGCGCCGTGGGTTGAACCAGCCCCGCTGCGGATGACGAGGTTGGCGTCGCTGAGCACCAGATCGTCGCCCTCCATCCCGAGCACCGCCAGCAGCAGATCCACGCCCTCGGTCCGCAGGTCAATGGCGTCGAGATCGTCGCCCAGCAGGCCCACCTCGAGGTCGAGCGCGCCGAGGGCCGCGTCGGTGAGGGCGAGGTCCGCTTGCGCGACCGACACCTCGGACTCCACCGCGGAGACCGAGGACTGCGTCAGCGCCAGATCGCCCTGCAGCGCGGTGATCTCACCCTGGGCGACCGAGACGTCGGACTCCACCGAGGAGACCGCGGCGGCCGTCGTGGCCAGATCGACCTCCAGCGCGACAATGTCGAGCTGGGCGACCGAGACCTCGGACTCCACCGAGGAGACCGCGGCGGCCGTCGTGGCCAGATCGACCTCCAGCGCGTTGATCTCGACCTGAGCGACCGAGAGCTCGGACTCCACCGAGGAGACCGCCGAGGCAGTCGTAGCCAGATCGACCTCCAGCGCGTTGATCTCGACCTGGGCGACCGAGAGCTCGGACTCCACCGAGGACACCGCAGAGGCCGTCGTGGCCAGATCGACCTCCAGCGCGGTAATCTCGCCCTGGGCGACCGAGAGCTCAGACTCCACCGAGGAGACCGCCGAAGCGGTCGTGGCCAGATCGCCCTCCAGCGAGTTGATCTCACCCTGGGCGATCGAGACGTCGGACTCCACCGAGGAGACCGCGGACTGCGTCAGCACCAGATCGCCTTCCAGCGCGGTGATCTCGACCTGAGCGGCGGAGACCGCGGAGGCCGTCGTGGCCAGATTGACCTCCAGCGCGGTGATCTCGCCCTGCGCGGCGGAGAGCTCGGTCTCCACCGAGGTGACGGAGGACTGCGTGACCGCCAGATCGCCCTCCAGCGCGATGATGTCGCCTTGGGCGGTGGTCATGGCGAGCTGCAGCGCGCCCACGTCGCGGGTGGCGGCGGCGAGGTCGCGGCCGTGGAGGGCCAGCGTGTCATTGACGAGCAGCAGGGTGTCCCCGTGCGCGGCGGTCGTGGCCTCCAAGGCGGCGAGGTCGGCGGCCACGCCTGGGGCGGCGTCCTCGAGGGCCTTCAGCCGGGCGGCGCCGGCCTCCACAGCGGTGGAGAGGGTGGTGGTGCTGCTCTGAAGGGCCGTCACGGCGGCCTGCACGGTGCTGAGGCCGCCGGTGTTCCGGGTCAGGTCCGACCGGAGCAGGGTGGCCGCGGCGCCGAGATCGGCCACCGCCACCTCGATCCCGCTGACCCGACCGGTGAGCGCCTCCGACGCGGCGGCCCCTGCGCTGAGGGCCTCGCCCTGGGCGCTGAGGGTGGCCTGCACCTCGGTCATGGCCTGGGTCAGGTAGGCGACGTTGCCGGCGCTGGCGTAATTCTGGGAGAGAACCCAGGCCTCGGTGGTGAAGCCGCCAGCCTCCAGCTCCGCGAGGCGCACGTCTTGGGCGTCCACGAGCTGCTGCAGCGCGTCGAGCTCGGCGTCGGCCGGGCTGCTGGCCCGCAGGTCCTCGATGAGGAATTCCTGGTCGGCGACGGTGGCGGTGAGCTCCAGCACCATCGCCTGTTGGGCGGCAACGTTGTCGTTGAGCTGCTGCACCTGCTTCTTGAGCAGCGACAGCTCATCCTCCTGCGCGCCTTGGCCACAAGCCGCGAGGCCGAGCGCGAGGAGCGCGAGGAGCGCCGGGGCGCGTGTGGACATGATCCCTCCAGCGGGCCCACGACGACGGGGCCTCTGCCGGGAATCGGATCGCCGCGGCGGGCCATGAACCGGATCTTCCCTGAGGCCCAGGCCCAGACGCCCGCGCCGCCCCGCGCCCGCCGCGCGCGCTATGCTCGCCGCCCACCCCGACGCGCCTCGTCCGTCTCCGCGGCCGTGCGCCCCCAAAGGTTGCCATGGAATGGGTCATCGCTGAGCACAGCCGCTGCGACATTCACTTCTACAGCGGGATCAACTTCTCCGGCGAGCACCGGGTCGTTCACATCCACCCCGCCGGCGGCCGCCAGGGCCAGAAGATCGACGACTTCCCGTTCCAGAGCGTGGCGATCGCCGCGCCGATGGGCACCCGGATCGTGTTCGCCACCAGCGTGCAGGAGGACTGGGAGCAGCGGCCGTGGCGGGCCATCGAGCTGCGCAAGGGCGAGGGCTTCAAGGACCAAAATGGCCTGCCCGCCGTCCGCGTGCCCGATCTGAACTGGCTGGACAAGCCCGTGGCGCGCCGCACCGACCCCGACTTCCAAGAGGGCTTCCGCGGCGCCCAGGCCCAGAGCGAGCGGCCGGCGTGGTCCTACGGGCGCGGCCCCGGCGAGCTGAGCGGCGCGGTGGCCTGCATCCGCGTGGATCGGCCCGCGGCCACCTGAGGCGCAGGCCGCGGCCCCTTCAGCTCGCGTCTTCGCCCTGGCACTGGCTGATGAGCACCACCTCTTCGGAGAGGCCGTCCAGCACGTCCACGTCGGTGGCGGAGGCCGGGGAGCAGTCCTCGGAGGGCACCCAGCCCGAGGCCGGGAAGTCCCGCGCCGGGTAGGCGTCGACCTCGTAGCAGCCGGGGTCGAGGGGCACGAAGAGGTCGGCGGCCAGGGCGCGGGTCTCTTCGTCGGACTGGTGGTCGAGCAGCTCAAAGTCGCCGGGCAGCACGATGTCGAGCAGGTCGACGTCGGCCTCGATGCGCATGGGGTGGAAGGTCTCCGAGGCGTCGCAGGCCACCCGGTCGATGGTGAAGTGAAAGCCCACCACGTCGGTGAAGCCGACGGTGTCCACGCTGAGCAGGGCGCCGCTGCCCCGGACGCCGTCCTCGGCCTCGGGCGGCGCCGTGTCCAGGCAGCCCGCCGCGAGGGCGCAGAGCAGCGCAGCACGGGCGGTCAAATCAAGGCGCAAGGCCGACATCGCTGGCTCCTTGGGGCGCCGGGGCCCCGCTCGCCCGGGTCGCCGCCCCGAAGCTGCGCCACTCTACCCCGCCCGCTCCGCCGCCCGTCGGCTGAAGTGGCGGCCGGCGCGGCCCGGCGGCCGGAGCCGACAGCGCCCGGCGGGACCAAGGGGAGCTTCTGCATGAGACTATTGAGCGGGACGCCGCTCTCGCGCGAACGCTGGGCCTGCGCGGGGGGCGGAGCCGACAGAGCCGACGGGCAGATTTTTTCCAAATTCACGGCTGGGCGCGGATCCAGCCCCCGAAGGCGTCCTCGAGGGCGCTGGCCGCGGCGAGGGTCATGGCGTCGCCCCCGCGCCGGCCGATCACCTGCACGGCGATGGGCAGGCGGGCCTTGTTCAGGCCCATCGGCACCACCGTCACCGGGCTCTCCAGCACGTTGAAAATGGCGGTGCAGCCGGCGTCGAAGGGGGTGCGCCAGGAGTCGCGGTGCAGGGGCGCGGGCCGGCTGTAGGGCGGGTGGATCATCACGCCCTTGGGCCCGAGCAGCTCGTCGATCTCGGCCTGCAAGGCCAGCCCTTCGCGGAGCAGACCGGCGAAGTCCATCGGGAGCTTGCTGCCCCAGACGTCAAAGGCCGTGAGCGCGAGGCCGGCGAAGGTGTGGTTGGACAGGCCGAAGGGGAGCTTGAGCAGCTCGGCGTACAGCGAGATGCGCTGACCGCCGCCCAGCACGACGTCGTAGCGCTCGGTGGCCGCCTCGTTGAGCATGGCGCTCCAGATGAGCAGGGACTTTTTGAGGCGGGGCAGCTCGGCCTCGACCAAAACAGCGCCCCGCTCCACCAAGGCGGCGGCGGCGTCGGCCACGGCGGCCCGCTGCTCTGGGCG
>CANHON010000444.1 GCA_947462115.1 Deltaproteobacteria bacterium
CGGGTGCGGCTCGACGGCGCGCCCATCGCCGGCGCGCTGCTCACCCAGCCGGGCGTGGAGCGCACCTGGCGCACCGACGCCGCCGGCGAGGCCACGGTCTCGCTGGACCTCGGGGTGGACGGCGCCGTGGCCCTCCTCGTCAGCCACCCGGAGGCCCGCATCGGCGGCGACGAGCTCTACGCCAGCACCTTGGCGTCCGGCCTCTTCGAGGTTGACCTGCAGCGCTTTGATCGCAGAGACAACCTGCTCTACATCTACCAAGACCCGGGCAGCCCCGAGCGCTTCGACACCACCAGCTACTGCAGCCACTGCCACGCCAAGCTCACCCAAGACTGGTTCGCCTCCCCCCACCGGCGCTCGGCCAGCAACCCGCTCGTGCACGACCTCTACGCCGGCACCGCCGCGGCCTATGACAGCGAGGCGTCCTGCGCGGAGGCGGGCGGGCGCTGGCGGCTGGGCATCGGCCCCGGCACCGGCGCCAGCGCGGGCCGCTGTTATGTAGGAGACGGGCTGCTCCCCGCCTACAACGCCGACTGTGGAGAGGACACCCCCTGCGATGGCCGGGCCGAGCGCACCGGCGGCTGCGCCGACTGCCACGCCCCGGCCATCGACGGCCGTCGCGGCGGGCGCGACCTGCTGGAGGCCACCGGCATCGCTTATGAGAATGGCGTGCACTGCGACCTTTGCCACAAGGTGGAGTCGGTCGATCTCGAGGCCGAGGGCGCCGGCGTGGCCGGCAAGCTCAGCATCCTCCGGCCGAGCGAGCCGTCGAGCAGCCCGGCGCTGGGGGACTGGGCGCCGCTCACCTTCGGCCCCTACGCCGACGTCCGCAACCCGCGCATGGGCAGCGTGGCCCGCGATCACTTCGGCGGCTCCGAGCTCTGCGCCGCCTGCCACGAGCACCTCGTGGACGAATTCGCCACCGGCGCCGCGCCCGACCGCGCCCGCTGGCCCGACGGCAAGCTCCCGGTGATGACCACCTACAGCGAGCTGCTGGAGGGCCCCCTCGGGCCCGACAGCGTCGAGGGCCGGCCCGGCGTCGTCTGCCAAGACTGCCACATGCCGCCAGACCCCACCCAAGGCAATTCCGCCGACCTACACAGCGACGAGGTTGCCGACGGGCACGCTGAAGTCGTCGGCGAGCAGGGCATCGCCACGGGCTGGCTCCGGCCGCCGGGCGCGGTGCGGCGACACGCTTGGTTCGGCCCGCGCAGCGACGAACAAGCGCTCCTGCCGCTGGCCGCCAGCCTCGACCTGCGCACCGCCTGGGTCGAAGGCGAGGATGGACCGGCGCTTGAGGCGGTGGTCACCACCCACAACGTCGGCCCGGCCCACGCCCTGCCCACCGGCGAGCCCATGCGCCAGGTGGTGCTGCTGGTCGAGGCCCGCTGCGGCGCCGAGCGGCTGCGGCAGGTCGGCGGCGACGTGGTGCCCGACGTGGGGGGCAGCCTCGAGGCCCGGCCCGCCTCCGCCGACTGGACGCGCTGGCCGGGCGCCCAGGTGGGCGAGGTCATTCGCGTGATTGACGTGCTCAACGAGCCTCTCGACTATGTGGGCCCGCTGCGCTTCGGCGACGGCAGCCTCAGCCCCGAGGCCAAGGGCATGTGGGCCGAGCGCCTCCTGGCCGAGGTCGAGATCGTCTCGGTGGGCCCCGACGGGCTCCTGGGCTTGAGCGCGCCGTTGCCGGCCGGCGACCGCGCGGTGCGGGCCCAGCCCCTGCGCGCGCTGCCCGAAGACGGCGCCCCGGTGGGGGCCTACGCCGGCGCGCCCGGCATGGTGTTCTCGAAGGTGATGGTCGCCCCCGACGGTCGACGCGGCGTGCCCTACTTCGTGGCCAACGACGTGGCCTCCGACAACCGCATCCCGGCCGGCGGAAGCGCCACCACCACGCACCGCTTCGCCGCCCCCTGCGCCGAGCCCACCGTCGAGGCCGTGCTCCAGTACCGCCGCGCGCCCTTCGCCCTCGTGGTCGAGCGCGGCTGGCCCGTGGTCGAGCAGCGCATGACCGCGGTGCGCCGATGAGCCCGCGCGAGGCCTGGAGGCGGGCCTGCTGGGCGGTGATCAGCCTCGGCCTGGGCTGCGCCGCGCCGAACAAGCCGACCGGGGACGTGGACCCGGCCGACCCCACGCCTGACGAGGAGAGCGGCTTCCCAGACGACATCCCCGCCGATCCGGCCTCACTGGCCACCCTGCCCGAGGCGCCTGACCTCGATCCCGCGGAGGGGCGGGTCGAGGTGCACCTGCGCGCCCACACCGCGACCTGGCGGGTGCCGCAGCCGGACGGCGAGCCCCTCGTCGTGGAGGGCTACGCCTACTCCGGGTCCAGCCCCGGCCCGACCATCCGGGCCCGCGTCGGCGACACAGTCGTGGTCGAGCTGCAGAACGATCTGTCGGTGCCCACCACCATCCACTGGCACGGGATTGACGTGCCCTACGCCATGGACGGCGTGGTGGCTGGCGCCCACGGGCACGGCGCGGGCGACACCGGCCTGCCGCCCGAGGACCTGCCGGGCCTCGTCGCGCCCGGCGCCCGCTTCCGCTACGAGTTCGTCGTAGACCGCGCGATGACCGCCTGGTACCATCCGCACTTCGACAGCGCCAACCAGGTCGACCTCGGCCTCTACGGCGCCTTTGTGGTCGAAGATCCGGCCGAGCCCCGCCTCGACGTCGACCGCGTGCTGGTGCTCGACGATGTCAACCCCGAGGCCCTGGCCGAGGCCGGCGGCCATGCGGCGGCCCACAGCGGGCACGGCGAGGGCCTGTGGCTGGTGAACGGCGCGCCGGCGCCGCGGCTCCCAGTGGTCGCGGGCCAGCGCCTCCGCCTGCGGCTCATCAACGCGAGCAACGTCGGCACCGTCGTTTTGGCGCGAGAGGACGGCGAGCCGCTGCGGGTGATCGCCCGCGACCAAGGCGCGCTGCCAGCGGCGGAGCCCGTCGCCTCCGAGCTGATGGCCCCCGGCGACCGGGTGGAGCTGGAGCTGCTGCCGGGCCCTGAAGGCCTGCGCCTGATCGACCTGCCGTGGGTCCACGAGGGCGGCGCGGCGACGGGCGAGCCCGCCTTGCTGCTCGAGCTCGAGGCCAGCGGCGCGGGGCCGGCCGCGGCGCCAGCCTTCGTCGGGGCCCCCCTACCGCCCACCGCCGATCCCGGCCGAACCGACGTGCGATGGCTTCTTCAGGGCTCCTTGTCGGGGGATGACTGGCGCATCAACGGCGAGGTCTTCCCGGCGGTCACGCCGGCGCTGGGCTGGGTCGGGGTCCCGCTGGTCATCGAGGTGCAGAACCTCAGCCCCACCGAGCACCCCTTCCACCTGCACGGCATGGCCTTTGAGGTGCTGAGCATCGACGGCGCCCCGCCCGCGCAGCGCCGCGTGGAGGACACGCTCAACCTGGCGCTCTACCAGCGGGCCCGCCTGCTGAGCACGCCGCCCGCAGCCGGAGACTGGATGGCCCACTGTCACATCCTGCCCCACGCCGATGGCGGCATGATGACCCTGCTGCACGTCGAGGAGGCCCCATGACCGAGCCCAAGCCCAGCTGCTGCGGCCCCGTCGCCCAGGGCGACCTGCCCCATGTCCCGGAGCTGCTGGAGGAGGGCCCGATGCCCGCCTACGGCGGCGCCGCGCGCGGGCTGCACCGCAGCGACGAAGAGCAGCGCCGGCTGCTCGCCCGCCTCAAGCGCATCGAGGGGCAGGTCGCGGCGATCCGGCGCATGGTCGAGGCCGACGCCTACTGCGTGAACGTGCTCACCCAGGTGGCGGCGGCCCGCGGCGCCTTGGCCAAGGTCGGCGAGGAGGTGCTGCAGCGCCACGTCGAGACCTGCGTCGCGGCCGCCTTCACCCACGGCGACGCCGACGCCCGCCAAGAGAAGATCGATGAGCTGATGGATGTTTTCGCGCGCTACGGCGGC
>CANHON010000445.1 GCA_947462115.1 Deltaproteobacteria bacterium
CTGAGCCGTGGTCGCCGCGCTTCACGCTGCCCCAAGGGCCGCCGGTGCGCTCGCCGCGGTCCCGCCGGCCGCGGGCCAGCCAACTCCCGCTGTTCGCCGAGGCCGAGTAAGGTGTAGTCCGTATGCTTGGTGAGCGCCGACCGCAGCGAGGGACCCGCTCGGTTGAGGCGCCGCGCCGCCGCCCATTCACCCGCCGCTGCACGGCATTTGACAACTTGCTGACAAGTGCCACCGAAGACGGCGCGCCCCCGAGCGCAGCGCCCTTCCGGACAGCGTCAGCATAAACACATGAAACATCGGTGTTCTAAGCCCACCGAACACCCGGCTCAAGGGCGCGGGCGCCAGGCCGAAGGCCGCCGGGCTCGTCCGGGCCGCTTGCACCGCTCGCCGCCCTGGCGTAGCTTCTCGCGATCGGGGTGGATCACGGTCTCCCCTGATGTTCCACGGACGGTGGGTCAGCGGAGGTCGCTTCGGCGGCCCTCCTGGCCTCGGCCCCGGGGAACACCAACGCACCGCGCGGGCCGCTTCGGCGCCTGACGGGGCGAAATCGTCTTGGAGCAGTGTGATGCGGTCGTGCAGCCAGCCTTGGGGAACGTGTCCCCGCCGGTAGTGCCCTTGACCCCGCCCGGATCGACCGGGCCCGCCGCTCCTCGCACAAACCCTTGGCAGGTCAAGATGACCGATAGACCTTGGCTCAAGGGCCAAGGGGAGCGTCCGCGCGTCCGCGCCGGCGCGCCCCTGCGGCTCCCCGCCTTTGTCGCGCTCATGTGCGCCCTGTTTGTCCACGAGCTCAGCCCCTGGGCCGGAGTGCGGGCCGCCGTCGATGGGGCCACGCTGGCGCCGCCGAGCGCGCCCCCCTGGACAGCCGGGCCGCCCCTGTTGGCCGTCGCTGGCGCCAACATCCGCCCCTTGATGGCGGAGATCGAGCTGGCGGCCGAGGCCGAGGTGCGGGCCGAGTCCGCGCGGGAGCACGCGCCCGCGCCCCACGGCCCAGCGCTCATCGAGGCCCGGGCCCGCGGCCTGCAGATCGAGGCCCTGGGCGAGGCCCGCGCCGCCGCCGAGGCCGGGGACTGGGCGCGCGCCCGGCCCGCCCTCGAAGACCTGTGGGTGCGGAGCGAGCACGCCGACATCCAAGACGAAGCGCTGCAGCTGCTGCTCAGCGAGGCCACCGCCGATTGGCCGGCCGACCACCGCGGCGCCTTCTTGCGGATGCTGATGCCCAAGGCGATGCGCTCGGCCCGCGAGGCCCGGGTCCCTCCCTCGGTGACGGTGGGCCAGGCCATCATCGAGAGCGGCTGGGGCCGAAGCAGCCTGACCCGGCGCCACCACAACCTGTTCGGCGTGAAGGGCGGCGGCGTCCGGCTGCGCACCCGCGAGTTCAACGGCGGACGCTGGCGGCGCACCCAGGCCACCTACCGCAGCTACGACTCGCTCGACGAGAGCATCGCGCACCACGCCGCTTTGCTCAACGGGCCCCACTTTGTCCGCTACAAGTCGCTGTGGGTGGACTGGCGGGCCTACCTGCCGGCCATCGCGTCGAAGTACGCGAGCAGCCCCGGCTACGTGCGCAGCGTCGGCTCGATGATCACCCGCTACGATCTCGACCGCTTCGACGCCCTGATCATCCGCGCGGCCGCCCACGACGCCCAGCAGGAGAGCTGAGCGCCCGTGCCGCCCCGCCCGCCGCCGACCGAGCCGCCCGAGCCGCCTGAGGCGGAGCTGCTGCACGGGGCGCGCCGCCTGTTGATGCGCGGCCTGGGCCGAGCCCTTCGAGCGCTGTCCCCGAGCCCCGGCCGAGAGTCCGCCGACCGCGACAGCCCGGCCGCGCCCCTCGGCGGGGGCCCGCTGCGCCGGCGCCTCGCGGCCCTCATCGCCGAGGCCGTGCCGCGCAACCGGAGCGGGAACAACGCCTCGGTGCGGTGAGCATCCGGGTTAGCCCCATCGGCCTGCGGGGGCGGCGCCGCCCCCGGACTCCGTCCCCCTGCCGCGTGGATCCATGGAACGCCTGCAAGACCTCTTCATCGGCATCGCCGGCATGATCGGCGCCGGCAAAAGCACCCTCGCCACCCGCCTCGGCGAGCTGCTCCACCTGCCGGTCTACTACGAGCCCGTCGCCGACAACGACTATCTCGCTGATTTCTACCGAGACACCGCGCGCTACGCCTTCCCCACCCAGATCTACCTGCTCAACCGGCGCTTCGCCCAGCACCAGGAGATCATCTGGCGGGGCGGCGGCGGCGTGCAGGACCGCACGATCTACGAGGACGCCGTCTTCGCCAAGATGCTGGTCGATCTTGGGCTTTTGGAGGAGCGGGACTACCAGACTTACCTCGCGCTGTTCCGCCACATGAGCAATTTCATGTGCCGCCCCAGCGTGATCATCTACTTGGACGTGCGCCCCGAGCGCAGCCTCGAGCGGGTGCGCATGCGCAGCCGGGACGTGGAGTCGGGCATCACCCTGGCCTACCTCGAGGCGCTCTACCAGGAGTATGGCCGCTTTATCAACGACATCTCCCGGACAATCCCGGTCATTCGGGTGGACTACGACCAGTTCCGCAGCCCAGAGGAGATGGCCGCGGTCATCGAGCGCGAGTACCTCGACGCCAGCTTCTTGCGGCAGGTCGGGTGGCGGCCGACGCAGCCGTGAGCTTGGCGCCGCGCCGGCTGCCCGGGCCGGTCGGGCGGGCGGCCGCGACGGCCCTCTGGCTCGCCGCCGGCGCCGCCTCGGGTGCCGCCTGGGGCGCCGAGCCAACGCCAGCGCACCAGGAGGGCACGGTCAGCGTCGGCTACGGCCGCTACAACCTCGACGTGGGCGTGCGCGGGGACGATCTCGGCCAGGCCTACGACATTGACGAGGCGATGGGCTTTTACGCCTTCGAGCACCGCCCCGAGCGGGGCTGGTGGTGGACGGCCGAGGGCACGCTCGGCATCGGCGAGGCCACGCCGCTGAGCGGGAGCTCGGGCACGGTGGCGGCCGACGCCTACCGCGGCACGCTGTGGACGGGCGCCCTGGTGGCCCGCGCCGGCTGGACCAGCACCCGCTGGGGCGCCGCGGTCGGGCCGTCGTTGATCGGGCACCCCGCCTGGGGCGGCCTCGTCGTGTTGCCGAGCGCAGATCTCTGGGCTGGCCCTTCAGAGCGGCTATACTTGAACCTGAGGGTGCTGGCCGGCCCGCAGTCGGGATCGCAGGCGATGTCGGCGATCTTGGGGCTGGGGCACCGCTCCCGCTGGGCGCGGGCCATGTTCACCGCCGGCTTGACCACCGCCGGCGCCAACCTCGACCTCCACCTCGGCCGCGGCCTCTGGGTCGGGGTCCAGCACCAGTCGATGACCGCCCTGGCCAACCAAGCCGACCCCGACCGCCGCACCCTCCTTCGCCTGACGGTCGCCTACGACGAGCTCCGACGCCCCGACCCCGCGCCGCCCGGCGCAGCGCCCCCGCCCTGAGCCGAAGCCGAGCCAGACCCGCGACCGCCCACCCAGCAGGAGCCCCCGATGCGCCTCCCACCCCGCGTCCTCCCGCTGAGCCTCGCCGCGGCCCTGAGCCTCGCCGCGGCCCGCCCCGCGCCCGAGGGCGCCGAGATCGAGGTCAACACCGGCACGGCCCGCTCCGAGATTGACGCCTTCAACATCAATCCCACCTACCGCTACCGCACGGCCGGGGTGTTTGGCCACGTGATGGTCCGCCAGCGCGGCGCCTCGGGCCTGACCATCGCCGCCCAGCTCAGCGGCGAGGCCTCGCTGATCGTCGGGAACACCCAGATCGCCCCCACCGACGCCGATGACTGGACGCCCCCCCGCTACGAGCTCGGCCAGGGCGCGGCCTTTGGCGGCGGCGGCGCGCGGGTGGGCTACCACGGCAAGCTGTTGGGCGGCGAGGCCGGCGC
>CANHON010000446.1 GCA_947462115.1 Deltaproteobacteria bacterium
CCGCCAAGGCGGAGATCGAGGTCCGGTCCAAGGCCGCGGCCTCCGAGCGAAAGCGGCGTGATTCAAGCCATTTTGCCGGTGCAGCGGCCTGTGCCTCCTGTCACCCCGCGGCCCAGCAGCAGTGGGCAGGGACGGCCCACGCACGGGCATGGGCCTCGCTTCAGGCGGTCCAGCGCGACCAAGACCTCGCCTGCTGGGGGTGCCACAGCACCGGCGCGCGCCAGGCCGGCGGCCCGATGGCGCCCAGCGAGACCGAGGGCCTCACCGATGTGCAGTGCGAGGCCTGCCACGGCCCGAGCGCCGCCCACGCCGCGAGCCCGGCGACCGCGCCCAAGCCCGTGCGGTCCCCGCCGGTCGAGACCTGCACCCAGTGCCACGACGGCGCCCAGGACGGGGGCCGCTTCGACTGGGCGCGCTACCGGCCGCAGGTCGTCCACCCGTCGGGCCCCGCGGGGGGATAGGGCGGCCGCATGTGGGTGCTGGGGATCGAGACGAGCTGCGACGAGACCGCCGTTGGGGTTGTAGGCCCCGAAGGCGTCGTGTCTGACGTAATTCACAGCCAAGACATGCACGCCGAGTACGGCGGAGTGGTGCCCGAGCTGGCCAGCCGGGCCCACGCCGAGAAGCTGGTCGTCTCCGTGCGCGCGGCCCTCGACCAAGCCGGCTTGAAGCGGCCGGACGCTGTGGCCGCCACCGCCGGGCCCGGCCTCGTGGGCGCCGTGCTGGTCGGCCTCTGCCACGGGAAGGCGCTGTCGGCGGCCTGGGGTCTGCCCTTCGTCGGCGTCAACCACCTCGAGGCGCACCTGCTGAGCCCGCTCCTCGATCGCCCGGCGCCGCGCTTCCCGTTCTTGTCCTTGGTGGTCTCGGGCGGGCACACCGCGCTCTACTTGGCCCGCGGGCTCGGCGACTATGAGGTGCTGGGGCAGACCATCGACGACGCGGCCGGCGAGGCCTACGACAAGGTCGCGCGGCTGCTCGGGCTCGGCTACCCGGGCGGGCCCGCGGTCGACCGGCTCGCTGGGATGGGCGATCCTGACGTCATTCCGCTCCCTCGGCCCCGCCCGCGCCTCGAGCTGCCGCCCACCCAGCGCCGGGGCCTCACCTTGGCCCGCAGTGAGCTCGACTGGAGCTTCTCGGGCCTCAAGACCGCGGTGCAGGCGGCTGCCCACCGTGAGCCGGCGCCCCGCCCCGAAGACCTGTGCGCGTCCTTCCAGGAGGCCGTAGTGGACGTGCTCTGCGACCGGGTGGTCAAGGCCGCCCGCCACACCGGGGTGCGCCAGATCTGCATCGGCGGCGGGGTCGCGGCGAACGGTCGGCTGCGGCAGCGCATCGCCGGCTTGGGCCTCGAGGCCTTCATCCCGCCGCGCGCCCGATGCACCGACAACGGCGCGATGATCGCCAATGTGGGCCGCTTGCGACTGCTCGCCGGCCAGCCAGACCCCCTGTCGATGACCGCCCGCGCGGGCTGGCCACCCGGTGAGCGCACCCCCGCATGACCGAGCTTCATCCAGAAGAATTTGTGATCCCGGGGCCCATCCACCCCTCCCTGCGGCTCAAGGCCCTCGGCGCCCAGGCCCGCAAGCGCTTCGGGCAGAATTTCTTGGCCTCCGAGGGGGTGATCGCCGGGATCGTGCGCGCCGCCGAGCTCAAGCCCGGCCAGCGGGTCCTGGAGATCGGCCCGGGCCTCGGCGCGATGACCCGGGCGCTGCTCGAGGCCGGCGTCGAGCTCACCGTGGTGGAGCTCGATCGCGACATGGCGGGGCACCTGCGCGACTGGCTCGGCGGCTGCCCGCGCCTGCGGATCATCGAAGGCGACGCGCTGCGCCAAGACTGGGCCGCGCTGTTTGACGCGCCCGCCGACGGGCTGCCCGACGATGAGAAGATCGTGGTGGTCGCCAATCTGCCCTATAATGTCGGCACCACCATCCTCACCGAGCTGCTGGCCCGGCCCGAGCTGTTCTCGCGCCTCGTCCTGATGCTCCAGCGCGAGGTGGCCGACCGGGTGGTGGCCGCCCAAGGCGACCGTGACCGCGGCAGCCTGTCGATGTACTGCGAGGCCCGCGCCTCCAGGCGGATCGCGCTGAAGGTGCCACCGGGCGCTTTTGTGCCGCCGCCGAAGGTGCACAGCGCGGTGCTCGATCTGCGCCTGTTCCCCGTGGCCAAGCTCGACGGCCTGCCCGCCGAGCAGGTCGAGGCGGTGCTGCGGGCGGCCTTCGCGTCCCCCCGAAAAACCCTCCGCCGCGGCCTCGCCGATCACTACGGGGTGGAGCGCACCGACGCGGCGCTCGCGGCCTCCGCGGTGGACGGCGGCCTGCGCCCCTCCGAGCTCAGCCTGGGCCAAGCCACCGGCCTCGCCGCGGCCCTGGGGCTCCCCGATGCGCCCGTTGGACGTGGCCCGGCCGTTCCGGTTAGGTGACAAGCTGTGAGGCTGGACCCGGCTCCGCCCACCCACCCCACGGCTCGGGTCGCCGGCCGACCACCACCGAGGTCCTCATGCGCATCACCTCCTGCGGGATGACCGACGTCGGCGTCAAGCGCACCAACAACGAAGACAACTACCTGATCAACGACGAGATGCAGCTCTTCGTCGTGTGTGACGGCATGGGCGGCCACGTGGGCGGCGAGTTCGCCAGCGCCATCGCGGTCAACACGGTCGAAGAGGTGCTGGCCAGCGTGGAGTTCCACCCCGCCGAGCTCGGCCTGGGCGGCGACGAAGGGCCGGTCGAGATCGCCCGCGAGAAGCTGCGCTACGCCGTGCGCCTCGCCGGCCGCCGCATCTACGAGAAGGCTGCGGAAGAGCACGAATACAAGGGCATGGGCACCACCTGCGTGTCGATGCTGGTCGATGGCGGCAACGCCTACGTCGCCCATGTCGGCGACTCGCGCGGCTACATCGTGCGCGACGGCGTCATCGAGCAGATGACCGAGGACCACTCCTTGGTCAACGAGAAGATCAAGGCGGGCCTGCTCACCCCCGAGGACGCCCGGCACCACAAGCTCAAGAACATCATCACGCGCTCGCTCGGCTACCTCGAGGACGTGGACGTGGACCTTCAGGTCCGCGCGGTGCGCCGAAACGACCGGTTTGTGCTCTGCAGTGACGGGCTCAGCAACCTCATCGAAGCCGCCGAGATTGGCGCGCTGGTGCTGGATCACAGCCCACAAGTGGCCTCTCGCAAGCTCATCGAGCTGGCCTGCGCCCGCGGCGGGGATGACAACATCACCGTGGTCATCGCCCGGATCGATGAGGTGCCGTGAGTCGGCCGCCCGCCCCCGCCGAGCAGGTCACCCTGATGTGGGTCCCCGACGGCGCCCAGGGTGAGGTGCGCCGCGCGACCCTCCGGCTGACCCAGCTCCGCCTCGGCGCGCTGGTGGCTGCGGTGCTGGTGTGCGCGCTCGGGATCGGCGGGCTCCGCGGCTGGTTCGCGGGCGGCGACGACGCTGCGCTGCTGGATGAGAACCTCGCCCTCAAGCGCCGCTTGTTGCACCTCGAAGGCCGACTGAACAGCGTGGACGCCGAGGTTCAGCGCCTCCGGCTCTACGATCAGCAGATCGGCGGACCGGCGGACGCGCCCGACGACGGGCCGCCCCTGGACGGCACCGGCCCCGTCGATCCCGAAGAGGCCGCCGCAGCCGGTCTGCACAGCGATCCCGGCCGGCTGCCCCGCCGTGGGGAGGCAGGCGATCCGATGGACGAGCTGGTGCAGCCCGGCGACATCGATGGCCGCCTGCACCACGCCGACCTCCGCCTCGACGCGCTCGCGCAGCACCTCAGCGCGCTCGAGCAGCAGCTCGGCGGCCTCGCCGAAGAAGCCGAAGCCTGGCGCGGGGTGGCGCCGGGCCTCCCGTCGGCTTGGCCGCTCCAAGGCGTGCTCAC
>CANHON010000447.1 GCA_947462115.1 Deltaproteobacteria bacterium
GCCTCGTCGAAGACCTCATCCAAAACACCCTGGAGATCACCAAATCAGCGGTCCGCGACGCCGGGCTGCGCATCAACCAGGTGGACGAGGTCATCCTGGTCGGCGGCCAGACCCGCATGCCCCGGGTGCGGGAGGCCATCGGCTCGCTGTTCCAAAAGGAGCCCTCGCGCACCGTTCACCCCGAAGAGGTGGTGGCCATCGGCGCGGCGGTCCACGCCAACTCCTTGACCGAGCGCGCGCCGGCGGGGGCCCCCCACGCGGTGCTGCTCGACGTCACCCCCTTCGACCTCGGGATTGACGTGGTGGGCGGCAAGTTCGAGCCGATCATCAAGCGCAACTCCCAGGTGCCGACCCAGGCCACCAAGACCTTCTACACCAACAAAGACGGCCAAGAGAGCGTCAAGGTCACCGTCCGCCAAGGGGAGCACGCCGCCTCGTCGGACAACGAGTTCCTCGGAGAATTCGTGATGACCGGCCTCACCCCGGCCGCGCGGATGAGCACCAAGGTCGAGGTGACCTTCAAGCTCGACATGAACGGGATGTTGCATGTCTCGGCCTTGGAGCCCGGCTCTGGCGAGAAGAAGCGCATCACCATCCGAAACTACGCCGAGTACGCGCGCTCCTCGGGCCGGGTGGGCGTCGACGTCGAGGGTGACGTCCAGCAGGCCGTTGAGGCGCCGGTCCAGCCCGTGAAGAAGGATGGCCTGCTCAGCCGCCTGTTCGGCGGGGGCAAAAAGAAGCCCGCCGCGCCGCCGGTCAAGCCGGGCCCGGCCGCCGAGGCCGCCATCCCCGAGGCCCCGAGCTTCCTCGCCGACCTTGAGCGCGAGGACCGCTCGGCCCCCGCGACCGCGCAGCGCGGTGCGGTCCCCGAGCTCGAGCTCGCCGGCGCGGGCTTCTCCGACGACATGGAGATCGGCGGCGCCCTGGACATGGGCGCGCTGGGCCTGGCGGACGTGGGCGGCCTCGGCGCGCCCGAAGATCTCGCCTTCGCCGACCTTGAAGAGCTTAGCGGCGACGCGCTCGACGGGGTGTCGGTGTTCGAAGACGATGAGCTGGAGGCCGTGGTGGGCGACGACGGCCCGTGGGCAGACGGCCCGGCCGGCGAGGAGGTCGAGGGCTTCGCCTTGCCCGAAGACGACGAGGATGACGAGGACGCGCTGGACGCGAATGACGCGAAGGACGCGGGTGAAGCTGCGCAGTCCGCCGCCCCGCCCGTCGGCGGCGCCCCAGCTGCCCTTCGGGCGAGCCCGCCCGACGCCCTCGGTGAGCTCGACAGCGTCGGCTTTGGCTTGCTGGACGATGTTCCGGGCCCCTCCGCGGGCGGTGCCAAGCTGGGCCAGCGGTTCGGCGCGGAGCCCACCCTCGACCCCTTCGCCGACCTCGGCGACCCCTTCGCCGAAGAGCCGCAGCTGCACGACCCGTTCAGCGCGGCGAGCCCCGGCCCATCGCACGGCGGGACCGCCTTCCGCGACCCCTTCAGCGGGTCCAGCACCCTCGACGACGACGCGGAGCTGGCCAGCGACCGCGGCGGGGACGACGCGGACGAAGGGCCCGAGGCCTTCGACATCGATGAGCTGGACGCCCTGGTCACCCCGCTCGGCGAGGCCTCGACCCTGCGCTTGGACCCCGATGCGGCGACGGGCGGAGACGGCGACGTCGAGGACTTCTTGGCGAGCTTGTCGGGTGACGATGACCTCGCCGACATGCTGGCCGGCTTGGAAGGGGAGGGCGAGCTCGAGCCCCTGGCCGAAGCCGAGACCCCCACAGCGCCGGCCGGCCCTGCGCCCTTCAAGCCCTTCCAGGCCCCCGGCGGCGCGCGTCCATCGGAGCACACCGATATTTTCGACCGCGGGGACCGGAGCATCAGCGACTTTGAGGACGAAGACTCCGACATCGCCCTCGTGGTGAGCCGCACCGGCGAGCAGCGCGCCCCGAGCGTCGAGCTGGAGGGGTGGCCGTCCCACGGCGCCCCGGAGGAGCCCCGGCTCCCCCTCGGGCCCATCAGCCTCGGCGACATCACCTACGATGACCTGCCAGACGACGACTTCGTGCAATTCGCGGGGATGCGGACCGCCGGCCGCGCGGAGCCCGAGCTGGGCCTGCCAGCAGCGCAGAGCAGCGTCGGCGCCTTCCATTTCGACGACGAGGACGGGGCCGGTGACCTGCGGCTGGCGGACGACCGGGAGGACGTGGACGACGAGGCCACCGATCCCGGCCCGAGCCGCACCGGGGTGGCGCGCCTCAAGGTGGAGTACCGGCGCGTCGACGCCATGGTGAAGGAGTACCGGGACAACCTCGCGAAGAACGGCTGCTTTATCAAGACGAACAGCCCCCTCAAGGTCGGCCGCGCCTGCGAGATCGAGGTGCGGGCGCCTGGCCTTCGCCGCCCACTGCAGCTCCGCGGGGTGGTGAGCTGGTCGAGCGCCGGCCTGAGCCGGCTCCCCATCGGCCAAGCCGCCGGCATGGGCATCGAGTACCAGCTCAACAGCGCCGAGCGGGCCGCCCTCGACACGCTGCTGGGCCGCCTCAACGGCTGAGCGGATCACGGCCGTGGCCTGGGGCCAATGGCGCCCCGGGATTCGGCGCGGGATCAACGACCTCCGCGCTTAGACGCCGAGGCCGCCGTCCACCGACCACTCTTGGCCCGTGACGTAGGAGGCGTCGTCGGAGGCGAGGAAGCGCACCACCTTGGCGATCTCCTCCGGGCGACCGAGCCGGCGCATCGGCACGGCCTGGGTCACGCCCTCGACGATGCGGTGGTCCATCGCCCGGACCATGTCGGTGTCGACAAAGCCCGGCGCCACGCAATTGACGCGCACGTTGCGCTTGGCCACCTCTTTGGCGAGGGAGCGACTCATGGCCGCCACCGCCGCTTTGCTGGCCGCGTAGTTGGCCTGACCGGCGTTGCCGCGCACGCCCGACAGGCTGGTGATGTTGATGATGCTGCCGCGCCGCTTGGAGATCATCAGCATGCTGACCTCGCGGCACATCCGGAACACGCCGTCGAGGTTCACGTCGAGCACCGCGCGCCAGTCTTCGTCGCTCATCCGCATCATCAGGCCGTCGCGGGTGATGCCGGCGTTGTTGACCAGCACGTCGATCGGGCCGAGGGCCTGAGCGGCCTCCACCAGCGCCTTGGTGCCCGCGGCGGTGCCGATGTCGGCCTCGACCGCGAGCCCGCCGAGCTGCTCCGCCAGGGCCTGGGCCTCGGCCGCGCTCCGCTGGTAGTTGATCACGACCCGCGCCCCGGCCGCGGCGAGCTCCCGGCTGATGGCCGCGCCGATGCCGCGCGCCCCTCCGGTGACGATGGCGACCCTTCCGGTCAAGTCCATGATGGCTCCTTTTGGTCCTAAGGGACCACGACGGCGGCGATGTCTTTGGCGCCGGTGAGCGCCATGACCAAACGATCCACCCCCATCGCGATGCCGGCGCAGCGGGGCATGGCGGGGAGGGCGGCCAAGAAGCGCTCATCGACCGCGTGCGGCCGACGCCCCATCGCGGTCCGGGCGGTCGCCGAAGCGGCGAAGCGCGCGCGGATCACGTCGGGATCGGCCTCCTCGGCGAAGGCGTTCGCGAGCTCGAGCCCGCCCAAGTACACCTCAAAGCGATCCGCCAGGCCGTCCCGGACAGTGGCGAGGGCGGCCTGCCAGGCGGGGTAGCCGTAGACGATGGTGGGCTGGCTCAGGCGCGGCTCCACCTCGTCCACCCAGCGAAAGAACCAAGCGTCCGGATCGAGGCCGGGATCGATCAGCTCCGAGACCGGCACCCGTGCGAAGCGCGGCGCGGTCACGCCCACGGCCTCCGCGCAGGCGGCGATCAGGGCCTCGGTGTCGTCCATCAGCTCGGGCGTGCCGGCCCCTGCGCGGTACCACTCGA
>CANHON010000448.1 GCA_947462115.1 Deltaproteobacteria bacterium
GGTTGTGGACGTTCTGGGCTGCCCGCAGCCGAATATTCGCGATGATCTCCCGCCGCTTCTCCAGCGGCAGGGCCACCAGGACCTGCTGGGCCACCGAAGCAGCGGCCACCGCGTCGTCTACGGTCTTGTAGACACCCAGGGGCGCCGCGGGCAGGGTGGGCGGGCGCTCGCGGGGCTCGCCGATCCGCGCGACAACAGCCTTCACGAGGGCGTTCAGGTCGAGCTCGCCGCTCATTGGGCCCCCGCCGCGGCGCCGTCGGCGGCCTTGTCGTAGAGCACCGCGCCCCCGATGTCCACGGCGTCGACGATGGCCATGATGACCGCGTCGACGGGCCGCTTGTCGGTGGCCTGGGTCTGCCGCGCCGAGCTACCCGAGGCGTAGAGCACGAGCTCGCCCACGCCCGCGCCGACGCTGTCGACCGCCACGACGAAGCCCTCCTTTTCGACGAGGCGGCCCTCGCTGGACAGCGCAGCGTCGCGCACCATGAGCAGGCGGAGGCCTTCAAGGCGCTCATCCTTGCGCGTAGCGACGACGGTGCCGACGATGCGACCGAGCTTCATGGCGGGCCCTCCGGGGCGTCTGTAGGCTTCTGTGCGTCCGGCCTGCGCCTACTTGGCGGCGGGCTTGCGGCCGAGCGGCAGCACCGCGTCGATGTTCTCGTGGGGGCGCGGGATCACGTGCACGCTCACGACCTCGCCGACCCGCTGCGCCTGGCGCATGCCAGCCTCGGTGGCGGCCTTGACCGCGGCGACGTCGCCGCGAACGATGGCGGTCACGTAGCCGCCGCCGATCTTCTCGAAGCCGACCAGCTCAACGCGCGCGGCCTTGACCATCGCGTCGGCCGCCTCGATCATCGCGACGAAGCCCTTGGTCTCAATCATCCCCAAAGCGTCCGACATGGGAAACCCCCGGATGCAGCCGACTGGCTGCGGTCTGTGCCCCCCTTCTGCGGGGGCGATTCATGGAACAGGAGCGGCGGCGACCCAGGGCCAAGCGCGGCCCCAAGCGCAAAAAACGGTGGCTCAGCGCGCCAAGGCCTCGATGGCGGCGATGGCGGCCTCGCGGGCGCAGTCGATCTCGGCCTCGGAGCCCCCCATCCACAGCCGCCCGAAGGCGCCGAAGGGGCGGAGGTTGATGAGGCTGACGTTGGCGGCCTTCTCGGCCTCGTTGGCCGCGGCGACGATCCAGGCCGCGGGCTCGGTCTCGAGGATGAACAGGCTCTGGCCCGGGATCAACATGTTGCCCGAGCGGTCGCGGTTGATGATCTGGGCCTGGTAGGGCTCCACCGCGCGGATGACCTGGTTGGACACCACCCGGGGCTTGACCCGGTCGGCCTCGGTGAGCTCGAGGTGCGCCAGAACGGCGTCACCGGCGCTCATCACCTCGCCCTTGTCGTCGTGGTGGATCTCCAGCAAGCCGAAGGCCCGCTCGACCACCTGGATGGCCGGCGCCGCCTTGGTCGCCTTGAGGGCCACGTCGGTGACGCGGTTGATGATCATGCCCGGGGCCGTCTCGACCCAGAGCGAGGCCTGACCGGCCAGGGGCAAGAAGCCGCGGCAGGTCGTGCCCACGAAGGCGGCGAGCTGAGGCTGCAGGCTGTCAATGAAGACATAGCCGCGAAGTTTGACCGACACCGAGACCCTCCGACGCCAAGCCCGCGCGGCCACCCCCCGCACACCAAGGCAGGGGGGCAGCCCTCAGGGGCGAGGCCGAGGGGTAGCGCGGACCTGCCCCGCACGTCAAGCGATCCATCGGAATAGCATCCAGCAGGTCATTTTGGATGGCCGGCGACGCGGACGCGACGGCGCGCCGCGCGCGGCGCCGGGGCTGCGATAGGCTCCCCGCGGATCGATTGACCGCCCCGGAGCCCCATGACCGCCCTCCCTCCGCCGCAAGCCGGCCTCGCGTCCCCCGCGCTGAGCGTCTGCGTGCCCGTCTACGACGAGGAGGGCAACGTGGAGCCGCTGCACGCCGCGCTCTGCGCCGCCCTCGAAGGGCTCGACTGGGAGGTCATCTACGTCAATGACGGCAGCCGCGACGGCAGCGCCCGGATGCTGGACGCCGTGGCGGCCCGCGATCCCCGGGCCCGGGTCATCCACTTTGTCCGAAACTACGGCCAGACCGCCGCCTTGACCGCCGGCATCCAGCACGCCCAGGCCCCGGTGCTGGTGACCATGGACGCCGACCTGCAGAACGACCCCGCCGACATCCCCGGCATGCTCGCGCTGCTCGACCGCTGTGACGTGGTGTGCGGATGGCGAAAGGACCGTCAGGACGCCGCGCTTCGCCGAAAGCTGCCCAGCAGGATCGCCAACCACTTGATCTCCGCGCTCTCCAAGGTCTACCTGCACGACTACGGCTGCACGCTGCGGGTCTACAAGCGCGAGTACATCCGGGGCATCCCCCTCTACGGCGAGATGCACCGCTTCATCCCCATCTACGTCACCTGGGCAGGCGCGCGCATCATCGAGGTGCCGGTGCGCCACCACGCGCGCACGCGGGGCGAGTCCAAGTACGGGCTCGCCCGCATCCCCAAGGTCCTGCTCGACCTCACCACCGTCAAGTTCCTGCGGGACTTCTATGTCACGCCCATCTACTTCTTCGGCTGGGTCGGCTTTTTGATGGTGTTCTCCGGCCTCGGCGCCGGCGCCGCGGGCATCGCCGCCTTCGCCGCGGGGGCTGCCCTGCCGGCCACCGCGCTCGGCGTGGTCGCGCCCCTGCTGATGGCGACGGGGGTGCTGGAGATCACGCTCGGGATCATCGCGGAGGTCCTGATCCGCATGCACTACGAGATCCAGCAAAAGGCGCCCTACCGCATCCGTGAGGCCCGGAACCTCCCGGGCGCGCGTACCCTGGTCGACGACGCGCCCGCCGGGCTGCGCTGATGTGCGGCGTGGCGGGGATCGCCCGCCTCGACGGCCTGGACCCCACGCCCACCGCCGCCCTCCTCCAGTCCATGCTCGACCGCCTGCAGCACCGGGGCCCCGATGACGGGAGCAGCGTGCTGGAGCCGAAGCACGCGCCTTGGGTCGCCCTGGGATCGCGGCGGCTGTCGCTCCTGGACGCCGCCCAGGGTCAGCAGCCCCGACTGAGCCCCTGCGGGCGTTTCTGGCTGAGCTTCAACGGCGAGGTCTACAACCACGGTCCGCTGCGCCGCGAGCTCGCGGCCGACGGCGCCCAGCTCCGGGGCCACGGCGACGTGGAGATCGTGCTGCACCTCATCTCCCGCATGGGGCTCGAGGCCACCCTGCCGCGGCTGCACGGAATGTTCGCCTTTGCCTTGGTGGACCGGGTAGAGCGGCGCCTCGTCCTCGTGCGGGACCGGGTGGGGAAAAAACCGCTCTACTGGGCGATCCGGCCCGATGGCGCGCTGATCTGGGGCAGCGAGCTGCGCGCCCTCACCGCCGACCCCGCGCTGCCGCAGGTGCACGACCGGAGCGCCCTCCAGCAGCTGCTGATGTTCGAGTACATCCCCGGCCCGCAGACGGCCCTCCAGGGGGTGCAGCGCCTGCCGCCGGGCAGCCTGCTGACCCTCGACGCCAGCGGGCGGACGCAGCGGCGCTGGTGGTCCTGGCCCCTGCCGGAGGTCGGCGAGGCGGGCGACCTCGGCCGCTGGGCCAAAAGCCTGCGCGGCTGCCTGGATGTCTCTGTGGGGCAGCGCCTCGAAGCGGACGTGCCCTGCGCCATTCTACTCAGCGGCGGCCTCGACTCCAGCGCCATCGCCGCCTTGGCCACCGCCCGCCGGCCCGGCCTGCACAGCTTCACCGTGCGGGTGGAGGGGCCGGGCTTCGACGAGGCCGACCTGGCGCGGCAGACCGCCGACACGCTCGGCACCCACCACCACGAGATCACCCTGCAGGCCGCTGATCTCGA
>CANHON010000449.1 GCA_947462115.1 Deltaproteobacteria bacterium
GTTAGCCGGGCGCCAGCCTCACCTCCCCTGCCGCCCAGAGTCCACCGATGCGCCCTCGGTATCGCGATCTCTTCGACGCCCTGCTCGATCCCGACCAAGCCGAGGCCGACAAGGCCTACGACGCGGTGCTCTTCGACCGGGCCGACGCGCTGCCCGACCTCATCGAGCTCTACGACACCGCCGAGGACGCCAACCAGCGGTTCTACGCGGTGCAGCTCATGGGCTTTTCGGAGTCGCCCGCGGCCATCCCCACGGTGGAGAAGTCCCTGCGGGACGTCGATCCCGGCGTTCGGGCCGAGGCATGCCGGGCCCTCGAAGACCTCCGGGCCCGGGACTGCGGCCCCGCCCTCGAGGAGCGCGTAGACGACGTGGATCCCAAGGTGCGCCGCGCCGCCCGCGAGGCGCTCAGCGTGCTCGGCCTCGGCCGCAAGCGCAGCCCATGAGCGCCCCGTCCGTGGAGGGCCCGCTGTCCGAGAAGACCCTCCAGGCGGTCGTCTTCACCAGCGGCGCCTCGGTGATGGCCGTCGAGATGACCGGGCTGCGCCTGCTCGCCCCCCACTTCGGCACCTCCTTGCTGGTGACCACCGTCCTGATCGGCACGCTGATGGGCTTTTTGGCCCTCGGCTACCGGGTCGGCGGAAAACTGGCGGATCGGCACCCCACCCTTCAAGCGCTGTGCCGGGTCACGCTGCTGGCCTCCGGCTTGATCCTGCTGATCCCGTTGATCGGCCGCCCGATGCTCGACGCCGCCGGCGCGGTGATCCGGCCCTTGGTGACCGGCGCCACCCTGTCGGAGCCGCGGGTGGCCGCCGCCACCGTGATCGGCGGCGCGCTCGGGGTCTTGGGCTTGATGGCGGCCCCCGTCACCTTGATGGGCATGGTCAGCCCCTGGGCCATCCGCCTCGCGGTGCGCGGGGTCGAGGGCTCCGGCGCGGCCGCCGGGCGGCTGTACGCGCTCAGCACCTTCGGCAGCATCCTCGGCAGCTTCTTGCCGGCCCTCGTGCTCGTGCCCCTGCTCGGCGTGCAGCGCACCTATATCGCAGTGGGCGTTGTTTTCGCGATGGTCAGCGCCCTGGGCGCCCTCCGCGGCGCCACCAAGGCCCTGCCCCCGGCCCTCGCCGCCAGCCTGCTCCTGCTGCCGCCGGGCTCGGTCCGCAGCATGGCCGGGGTGGTCGAAGAGCAAGAGAGCCTCTACCACTTCATTCAGGTGGTGGAGGAGCCCTATGGCGACTGCCCCAAGGCCGCCCACCTCTACCTCAACGAAGGCGTGGGCGTTCACTCGGTGAAGTGCCCCGAGGTGGGCAAAGAGACCCGCGGCTTCTGGACCTACACCGCCGCCGCCGCCCTCTGGCTCGACGACCCGCCGGCCCTGCGCGAGGTGCTCATCATCGGCCTCGCTGGCGGCACCATCGCCCGGCAGCTCCTCGAGGTCTACCCCGAGGCCCACGTGGACGGCGTGGAGATCGACGGCGCCATCGTCGAGGTGGGCCGCAAGTACTTCGACCTCGACGACCCCCGGGTGCGCCCCATCGTCATGGACGGCCGGGTGTACCTGGGCGCCACCGAGGCCCGCTACGACCTCGTGCTCATCGACGCCTACCGCCAGCCCTACATCCCCTTCCACCTCGTGACGGTGGAGTTCTTCCGCGAGGTCGCCGAGCACCTCAACGAAGACGCCGTGCTGGCCGTCAACGTCGCGAGCGTCCGCGGGGTGAGCCAGTCGCTCGCGGCGATGATCTACGCCACGATGCGCGCGGTCTTCCCGCAGGTCATCGTCGTTCACGCCACCCAGAGCAACGACATCCTCATCGCCACCACCCGGGCGAAGGACCCGCGCACCGGCGTGCAGCACCTCGCCGAGACCCCGAGCGCCGTGGGCTTCGACACCATCCGAAAGCGCCTGCCCAAGCGCGTCGCCGAGGAGGTGGAGGGCTGGGCCGAGGCGGCGGTGCTCACCGATGACGACGCCCCGGTCGAGCTGGCCTGGGACCTGATGGCCGTAGACTACGCCCGCTGAGCGTGGAGGCGCGATGCTGCCGCTCCCCTTTCGCCCCCGGAGCGCGCAGGAGCGGCTGCTCATGGCGGGCCACCTGCTGCAGGCCCCCGACGTCATTGGCCTGCCAGACGAACAAGACGGCTGGGCAGCCGCCTGCTTGAGCCTCGCCGGCAGGGCCGTCCGCTTGCCGCCGACCGCGGTCGAGGCCGAGGCCCTGCTGGCCCGCCTGGGCCTCCCGCCGAGCGAGCGGCGCCGGCCCTCCACCGGCGAGCTGCGCGCGGATCTGCGCCGGAGCGGCAAAGAGCGCCGCGGCCCCCTGCCCGGCCTGCCCCCGGCGCCGCGGGGCCCCGGCACCCCAGGCGTCAGCGTGGTGATCTGCACCTACAACCGGCGGGCGATGCTGGAGGAGGCCATCGCCTCCGTGCTCGTCCAAGGCTGGCCTGGCCAGCTCATCGTCGTGGACGACGGCAGCACCGACGACACCCCGGCTGCCCTCGCCCAGATCGCCGCCCGCTGGCCGAGCGCCGGGCCCAGCCTCCAGCTCGTGCGCCTCGACAATGGCGGAAAGAGCCGCGCGCTCAACCACGCCCTGCCCTTGGTCACCGAAGACAGCGTGCTGGTCTTCGATGACGACGATGTGCTGCTGCCGGGCGCCCTCCGGGTCCTGGCCACGGCCCTCGCAGCGGCGCCCGAGGCGGCGGCGGCCCTCGGGGACCTCATCGCTTTTCAGGGCCCGCCGGAGGCCCGGCGCGCTGGCGAGTGGCGCTGCTCCCAGCGGGCCCCAGGTGAAAATAGCCTGGCTCACGCCCTGATCGAGATGCCGGCCTTCCCCGGCAGCACGCTGATGCGCACCGCGGCCCTGCGCGCCGCCGGCCCCTACGACGAGGGCCTGCTGCGGCTCGAAGACCTCGACATGGCGGTGCGCCTCGCGCGGGTGGGGCCCAATGTCTGCGTCCCCCTGCCCACGCTGCTCTACCGCCTGCACGCCGGGCTGCGGGGCCCCGCGGCCGACCGGGTGCAGATCAGCGACCAGCAGGCCCATGACGCGAAGATGCGCCCGGTCGCGCTCGGGGTGCTGCGCCGCCAAGCCGCCGCGCTCGGGCCCAGCCTCGGCCGGGCGGATCGGGTGGCGCTGTCCATCGGCCTGTCCCGCAAGGGCGACCCCGCGGCCGCCGCCGCGCTGCTGGGGCCCCTGGACGGGCCCTTCACCCAGCGCGAGCAGTGGGCCCGGGCCAACGCCGGCCTCGAGCCTGGGCCCCTCGATCCAGGCGCAGCGGGTGAAGACCCCCTGCTGATCGTCGATGACGGCGGAGAGGGCGCGCTGGAGCTGAGCCTCAGCCGCCTCGCCCGCCGCCGGCCGCTCTACCTGAACTTCACCGTGCCCCGCGAGCCCATCGCCGACCTTCAGATGCACTGGCAGGGTGTCTTCGTCGCGCAGCAGCCGATGGGGGCCGCCTGGCCGCCCGCCGCCCAGGTCGAGCTGGGCCTGAGCAGCCGCCCCGGGTGGAGCCTGCCCGAGGTTCGGCCAGCGACCGACCTGCTCCCCTTGCCGCCGGTGGACGCCGTCCTCGCGCTGGCCGCCTGCCGGGGCCCGGTCCCGCCCGCCGAGGCCCCCGGGCTGCGCGCGGCGCCCCACCCCTTGACGGGCGCGCTGCTGGCGGCGCGGGCCGCGTCGACGCCGGCCGAGGCGCTCGGTCGCCTGCAGGTCGCCTTGTCGATCACGACGCGCTGGGCGCCGCTCTGGCGCTTCGTGGCCGAACAGATGGCGGCGCTGGGGGACCAGGCCGGGTCCGCCGCGGCCCTCCACGCCGCGCACCAGCTCGACGGACGCTAGCCCCGCCCAGGGCGAAGCCGGCGCCGCTCAGCCCTCGA
>CANHON010000450.1 GCA_947462115.1 Deltaproteobacteria bacterium
CTGAGCGCCTCGCCGGCGATCACGGCGCCGGGGGCCCCGGCCACCCCGCCGCGCTCCACCAAGATCACCGCTGTGGGCGGGGCCTGCTCGAGATCACCCTCCACCAGCATCATCACCTGGAGGCTGCCCCAGAGCATCAGCGGCCCGAACAGCGTGGGCATCACGATGGTGGAGAAGAAGACCGACGGGTCGCGCAGCCCCTCGAGCAGCTCCCGCCGGCTGATCGCCAGCGCCGCGCGGATCAGCCCGGTCAAAGTCCGGCCCGGAGGCCGCGCCCGAGCGCCAGGCCCGCGGCGGCGAGGCCCAGGCCGCCGATCAAGCTGGTGGCGATGTACATCACGCCGCGCACGCTGTTCTCACCGCTCAGGAGCTCGACGGCCTCGACGCTCAGGGTCGAGAAGGTGGTGAAGCTGCCGAGCAGGCCGGCCGCCAGGGGCAGGCGCACGGTCGGCGGGACGGCGCCCACCTCGGCGAGCCCGGTGAGCAGGCCGAGGGCCGCGCAGCCGCTCAGGTTGATGAGCAGCGTGGCGGTGGCGGGCGCCCCGGGGACGGCGCGGCTGAGGGCGACGCCCATCAACAGCCGCGCGAGCGCGCCCACCGCGCCCATGCAGGCGACGCCGACCAGGATCGGGGCGGAGAGAGGGGGGCCAGACATGCGGAGGCCTCGGGGTCGGGCACCGGACAATGACGGGCGCTGTTGGGCCTGCCTTGAGGCGATGCTCAAGGCCCGCCGACGAGCAAGAGCGCGCCGAGGGTGAAGCCAGCGCCGAGCCCGAGGCCGATGATGAAGGGGAGGGGAGAGAAGCCGCGCTGCGGGCGGGCCGGGTCGTCCCCCAAGGGCAGGAGCCAGTCGCCGGGCTTGGGGTCCTCGACCGCTGCGGCGGCGTTTTGGGCGGCGGCGGCGCTCGGGTCCGCGGGTTTCGGGGCCGGCGGCTCGGCGGCGCGCTCGGCTTGCAGGCGGGGGATGGTCGCCTCGGCCCAGTCGCGCAGCCAGGGCGTGGGCAGGCCGGAGCGCAGCCGCCGGCACCGCTGCTCGACGCTCCGGGAGTCGGGCCGATCATGGGGCTCGAAGGCCAACATCTCCAGCAACAACATGCGAACGCCGCGCTCGGCCGCCCGGACCTCGGGGGCGTCGGCCTCGGCCAAGGCGGCGGTCACCGTCTCCAGCACGCTGCCCAAGAAGGTGGCGTGCTCGGTCGCCGTGCGGGGCGGGTCCGGGAAGCGCTTGCCGGTCAGGGTGTTGGCCAACACGATGCCAAGCGCGAAAATATCGCCCTGGTGCAGGTCCTGGCCCTTGTGCCGCTCGGGCGCGAGGTAGCGGCTGCTGCCGAGGATGACGCCTTGGTGGACCGCGGCCTCCCGACCTTCGAGGGCAGCGTCAGCCACGCCAAAGTCGAGCAGCTTGACCTCGCCCTGGCGGGTGATTCGGATGTTGCCGGGCTTGACGTCGCGGTGCACGAGGCAGAGCGGGCCGGGGTCGCCCTGGGGCGTGTGGTGGTGGGCCGAGTGCAGCGCCCCCGCCACCTCTTCGACGATCTCGAGCAGCACCGGCAGGCTCGGCCGCTCGCGGCGGATGGCGGTGCTGAGGTCCACCCCGTCGATGTACTCCATGACCACCGCCCAGCCGGTGCGGTGCTGGACCATGCTGTGCACGCCGACCACGGCGCGGTGGCGCAGGCGGCCGAGCAGCCGGGCCTCATCGCGCATCCGGCGGGCCATGTCATCGGCGGCCGGCCCGGTGTAGTGCAGCAGCTTGATGGCCACGGGCCGGGTGAAGCCGCCGACGTCGTGCAGGGTGGCCCGCCAGACCGCCCCGAAGGCGCCGCGACCCACCTCCTCGTGGAGCTGGAAGCGGCGCCCGGGGCCCGGCGGCGCGCTGCTGGGACCGGCGGGGCGTCCAGCGGTGGGTGCGGTGGGGGCTGCGGCGGGAGGGCTGCGCATCGTTCCAGGTCTCCGCCTGCAGTGTGTCACCGGTGTCGGATCCCTCGCCGGCGCCAGGGATGGGGCTACGTGGAGATCCGTACCACCTCGCCCGGTCCGCGCGCAGCGGCGGGGATCAGCGGACCGGCGCCTCGGCCTCGGGGACCGCGCCCTCCGTCATGTAGGCGACCACGTTGGCCGCCAGATCGACGTCGCGGTTGCTGCTGACATGGCCCTCCAGGCCGCTGTCGACGGCGACCTGGCCGCCGCCCAGCTCGTTGACCGCGAGGCCCGTGGGCAAGATGGCGCCGGCCGGGACCTGGGTGTCGAGGCTCGACCAGATCACCGCCGTGCGGGCGGGCAGCGCGTTGGCCTGCGCGAGGGCGTAGATCGAGCTGCTCTGGTCGATGGTGGCGAGGGCCCCGCCGTAAATGTCCTCGTAGCCGGCGATCTCGGGGCCCCAGGTGAGGGGATCGGCGAGGTAGGCGCCGAGCAGGTCGGGGCTGCTGTCGATGACCACGCTGCGGAAGCTCCGGCTGGTGTTGGCGCCGCTGCTGAGCAGCTGGGCCGCGCCGCGCCCACCGGAGCCGAGGCCGATGAGGTGCACCTCTTCGAGGTTGACGCTGACGGGGATGCGCACGCCGAGCTCGGCGGTGGTCTCCGGCGAGAACATCGCGTCCACCATCACTTGCGCGAAGCCGCCGCCGTAGCGGCTGAGGCCGGGCTCGGCGTCCGAGGGGTCGGCCAGCTCCTCGCCGTACCACAGGTCACCCCAGCAGTTGGCCGGGAGAACAACGACATAGCCGGCATCGACCAGGGTGGCCGGCAGGGTGCCGAGGCTGGCCTCCTCCGGGTCCACCGGGAAGCGGGAGAGGCCGAGGGTCTCCCACACCTTGGCGATGCCCCACTGGCGGCTGAGGCGAGAGTCCGCCCGGTAATGAACGCCGCCGATGGGGTCGGCCTCATCGGGCTGGACGATGTAGTCGAAGGCGCCGGAGTGGAGCAGCAGCGCCGTGGGGGCCGCGCCGGTGAGGCTTTTGCGGAAGGCGACGAAGACGCGGGCGGGCTCACCATCGGGGCAGCTCAGCTCGGTGTCGAAGGCCTGGATCACCGCGTCCTCGCTGGTCACAAAGTCGCTCTCGTAGGCGACCTCGGAGAAGTCCAGCTTGGCGAGGTCTTCGTAGGGCTTGAAGCAGCCGGTCGTGAGGAGCAGCAAGGGCAGCGCGCGGCGCATCGGGACCTCGGAGCGGGCAGGGGGCGGCGCGGGGCCGCGACCGTCGGACGGGCCCGAGGGACGCCCGGCTCGGGGGTCCAGCGCGCGCCGCCGTGGAGGACCGGCAGTATATCGCCGCGGTGACCCGCGCGGCGAACCCGCCCGTGGCTAGGGGGTGTGCTCATCGACATGAGCGTACAGCGCGTTGTTGTTGACGAGCCCTTCGCTTCGCACGGCGCCGGCCCGCGGCGGTCGGGCGGGGCGGCGCGGGGCGCAGGACCTGGGGCCTCCGCTGGCGCTCGGGCGGGCCCGACCTGTGGTACAAGGGCGCCCACCCGGCCCTCGGGCGCCAACCTTCGGCGCGTGCGCGGGCACCGACCACCGCCCACCCGCGGAGCCCCCACCATGAACCAGCACTCTCAGCGCGGCGGCGCCCTCCAGCGGGCCGCGACCTTGGGCCTCAGCCTCCTCGCGGCCGCCGTGTGGGGCGCCTGCGAGCGCCAAGAAGCGCCGCCCCCGGCGGTGGAGGACAAGTGCCCCCGCGTCCAGATGGACCTCGAAGGCCAGTGGATCCGGGTCAACGGCAGCGCCGGCGACCACAAGACCCGCTTTGAAGCCCAGCCCAGCGCCGCGGGCCTGTCGATCTGGTACGTCGGCGGCCAGTTCACCAAGCGCGAGCTCAAGGGTGAGCGCCGCACCAACGACTGGGTCTTTACCCAG
>CANHON010000451.1 GCA_947462115.1 Deltaproteobacteria bacterium
CTTCGTGGACAGCGCCGACCGAAGCACCGACATCTACTGGAAGCGCCCCCTCGATCTGGCGGCGGTCCTGGATCTGGCGCTCAGCGGCGACCCCATCGTCGCGGACGCCGCAGGGGAGGCGCTCACCGCGGCCGACCTGAGCGGGGAGGTGGTGCTGGCAGGCCACAGCTTCGGCGGCTTTACGGCCCATGCGATGGGCGGCGCGGCCTTCGACGCCGATCTCATCGCCGCCTGCCTCGCGGGCGACGACACCAGCGCCTACTGCTCCACCATGGACCCGCTTCAAGGCGAGCGGCTGTTGGCGGGCTTCAAGGACCCGCGGGTGCTCGGGCTCATCAGCATGGCGCCGGGCGACCGACGGCTGTTCGGCGAGGCCGGCTTCGGCTCCTTGGACCTCCCGGTGCTCCACATGACCGGCGGCCTGGACCCCAACGCCGACGACGACAGCACCTGGGAGGCGCTGAAGCCCGGCGCCGGACCGCGCCTCCGCGCCGAGCTGCCGCACGCGAACCACACCAGCTTCACCGACCTGAGCGGCTTGATTGAGCCGGAGCCCACGCTCATGGCCGCGGAGCTGAGCTTCCAGCTCATCGGTGGCCTGGCCTTGTGTTGGGCGGAGCTGGTCCTCGGTGCGCCCGCCGAGGCGGTGTTCACCGACGAGATCATCAACACCGACGAGGTGGTGCTGATGCGCCCCTGAGCGCCGGCCCCCCGCTGGCCGCCGGCCCCCCGCACGTCGGCCGGTCATGGCTTCGGCTCCGCCCGCTTGGCCTTGGCGGTCCCGGTCGGGCGCTTCGGCGGCGGGGCGGCGGGCGGGGTGCCCTTGGGTTCGGGGCTGCCGGGGCCCGGCGCCACGGCCAGCAGGGCGGCGAGGGTGGCGCCGGTGTGGCTCCCGGGCACCAGAGCGACCTGCTCGGGCGTGCCGACCGCGATGATCCGCCCGCCCGCGGCCCCACCCTCCGGGCCCATGTCGATGATGTGGTCGGCGTTGAGGATGAGGTCGGTCTGGTGCTCCACGAAGATGACGGAGTGACCCTGATCGACGAGGCGGTGAAGAACACCGACAAGCAGGTCAATGTCGCTGAGGTGGAGCCCGTTGGTGGGCTCATCGAGCAGGTAGACCGTCTCGTCGGGGCTGGCGATCAGCTCATTGGCGAGCTTGAGGCGCTGCGCTTCGCCGCCGGACAGGGTGCTGCCCGCCTGGCCCAGTCGCAGGTAGCCGAGGCCCACCGCCGCCAGCGCCTCGAGCCGGGGGCGGATCCGCCGCTGGTTGGCGAACAGCGCGAGCGCGGACTCGACGTTGAGATCCAGCACGTCAGCGATGCTGAGCTCCCGCCACCGCACCTCCAAGGTCTCGTGGGAGAAGCGGCGACCGCCGCAGACCTCGCAGGGCACCCAGATGTCGCTGAGGAAGTGCATCTCCACCAGGGTTGAGCCCCGGCCCTGGCAGGCCTCGCAGCGCCCTCCCGGGGTGTTCCAGGAGACCCGGCCGGGGGTGTAGCCGCGGGCGCGGGACAGGGGCGCCTCGGCGAACAAGGCCCGGATGGCGTCCCAGATCCCGCACCAGGTGGCGGGGGTGGAGCGCGGGGATCGGCCGATCGGCCGCTGGTCGACGATCACGAGCCGGGACGGCAGCGCGTCCTCCGGGGCTTCGACGGCGCGCCCACGGCGGCGGGCGGGCGCGGCCTTGGGGGCCTCGTCGTCCTCGGCGGTCTCTTCGGCCCGCCGGCCGAGCGTGACCAGGCCCCGCGCGCTCAGCCAGTCGGCGAAGTGACCGAGGATCAGGCTACTTTTCCCGCTCCCGCTGACCCCGGTGACCGCGGTGAGGCAGCCCCGCGGCACGGCATAGTGGACGCCGTCGAGGTTGTGGCGGGTGGCGGGGGGCGGCTGCAGCCACCGCTGGACCGGGCGACGCCGCGTCGGCCAGCCCAGGCTGCGCCGGCCGCTCAAGAAGGCGCCGGTGAGCCCAGGCCCGTCGGCGAGCTGGGCGGGCGGGCCGGCGTCGACCACATGCCCGCCGTGCTCACCGGCGGCCGGCCCCATGTCGATGACGTAGTCGGCGGCGCGGACAACGTCGAGGTCGTGTTCGACGACCACCACGGTGTTTCCGAGGTCGCGCAGGCCGGTGAGCGTCCCGAGCAAGCGGGCGGTGTCGCGGGGGTGCAGGCCGATGGTGGGCTCGTCCAGCACGTACAGCGTGGAGGTCAGCCGCGCGCCGAGCTGGGTGGCGAGCCGGATGCGCTGCGACTCGCCGCCCGAGAGGGTGTCGGCGGCCCGGTCGAGGGTGAGGTAGCCGAGGCCGACGTCGCTGAGGAAGCGCAGCTTGGAGCGCATGTCCTCGACGGGCTGAGCGGCCACTGCTGCGTCGTTCTCGCTGAGCGCGATCCGGGCCCAGCGGGCCAGCGCGGCGTCCACGGTCAGCGCGCTCACCTCGTGAATGGCCAGCTCATCGGTCCCTTCGCCGATCGTGACCGCCCGGATGAGCGGGCTCAGCCGCGCGCCCTGGCAGCCCCCGCAGACCAGCTCCCGCCGGAGGCTGGCCGCGCGGCTCCACCCTGCGGCGAGGCTGCGCAGCCCAGGCCACGGCACCGACTCCTCCACGGCGCTGCTGGTGCTGCTGCCCCAGCTCCGCGCGTAGCGCACCCGCATCGGGGTCGGCTCGCCGTCGAGGACCGCGGCCCAGAGCTTCGCCGGCCAGGTGGCCACCGGCGCGTCCTCGGGCACCCCCGCCGCAGACAGGAGCGCGCCGATCAGCGCGCGGTTCCGGGGCGATCGAAACACCAAGGCGCCCACCGCGGGCTCCAAGGCCTCGCCCAGGGCGAGCTCGGGCTTGGGGATCAGCAGCGCGGGGTCGATCTCGACCCGACGTCCCAGGCCGGCGCAGTCCGGGCAGGCGCCGAGGTGGCTGTTGAAGCTGAAGTGGCGCGGGGTGAGCTCCTCCGGGAGCACCGACCCGTGGATGGGGCAGCGCGGGCTCCGGGCCAGCAGGATGGGGGCCGCGCCCTCGGCCCGCGGCAGGAACACCGCCCCGCCCTGACCCCACCGGTAGGCGTCGGCGATGGACTCGCTGAGGCGCTCCGTTGGCTCTCGCAGCGGATCAAAACGATCAACGACGAGCCGCCGCCCCTCCATCGGAGCCTCCGGCCCCCCGGGGAGCGCGTCCAGCGCGACCGGCGCGCCGCCGGGCACGGCCCCCTCCCACGCCCGCTGGTAGCCGCTGCGGAGCAGGTCGCCGACGCGGGCCTCGGCCGGCACCTCCGCGAGCAGCCAGCCCAAGCCCGGCGCGTGGAGCTGGAGGGCGCGGGCCGCGGCGCCGGGCGGCTGGGCCCGAAGCGGGTGCTGGCACTGCGGGCAGTGCGGGGCGCCGATCCGGGCGTAGAGCACCCGCATGGCGTCGTAGATCTCGGTGGTGGTCGCCACCGTGGATCGGGGGTTGCCGCCGCGGTTGTGCTGGTCGATGGCGATGGCCGGCGCGAGGCCCTCCGCCCGGTCCAGCGGCGGGCGCTCCATCCGCCCCAAGAAGCGCCGCGCGTAGGTGCTCAGCGACTCGACGTAGCGCCGCTGGCCCTCCGCGAACAGCGTGTCAAAGGCCAAGGAGGTCTTGCCGCTGCCGGAGGGGCCGGTGATGACCGTGAGCTTGCCCTCGGGGATCTTCACATCGACGGAGCGCAGGTTGTGGGTCTGAACGCCGTAGAGGGCGATGCTCCGCGCAGCAGGACGCGCGGCGCCGCCCTGGGGGCTGACCGTCGTTGGGCCCGACACGGTGTAGGTGCGGGTGGCCTCGGCGAAGGTGCCGACCGCGCTGTTCAAGGCGGCCGCGCGGTCCCAGGCGGACTCTTGGTCGAGCACC
>CANHON010000452.1 GCA_947462115.1 Deltaproteobacteria bacterium
CAGCGGATGGTCGAGGTCTACGACATGCTCAGCATGGACCTTTTGGAGATGTGATCGATGATGAGCCCGGGGGGCGTTGCGGGGGGGCGGAGCCCCCCCGCCCCAAAAGGCGCATCAAAAGCCCTACCAGCTCGCGTCGCCCACCACCACCAGCTCGCGCCAAGTCCCATGGGTGTTCAGCGTTGTCTTGGACGCGGCGCTGTAGCTCGCGCCGGCTTGGCCCCAATACAGGGAGGAGCGCGCGGGGCTGGCCCAGCTGCCGGTGTGGTAGTTGGCGAGGAGCAGCTCGGGGATGCCGTCGTCGTCGAGGTCGCCGGCGACCATATGGGCGTTTCCGGCGGCGGCGAGCTCGGTGCGGTCGGCCCAGGTGTAGCCGGTGGGGCTGCCCCACAGCACGACGTTGTTGGCGAGGTAGCTGGTGCCGTTGTAGTGGCGGCCGAGCAGCAGCTCTTGGTAGCCGTCGCCGTCGAGGTCGCTCATCTTGACGCCCCAGGTGCCGCGCACCTCAAAGGCCGTATAGTTGGAGGGGGTGAAGCCGAAGCTGCTGCCCCAATACAACATCGTGTAGGCCGCGCTGGTCCAGGCGCCGTTGTAGTAGCTGCTGAACAGCAGATCGAGGTGCCCGTCGCCGTTAGCGTCGCCCACCTCGACGTCGGTGGCGCCATAGGTGGTGAGGGCCTCGCGGGCCGCGGCGGAGAAGCCCGTGGCGCTGCCCCAGTAAATGGTGCTGCTGATGGTGTAGCTGGTGCCGTTGGTGTAGTTGGCGAAGATGATGTCATCGAAGCCGTTGTCGTCGAGGTCGGCCAGCTCGACCTCGTAGCAGCCGACGGTGGGCAGGCTGGTGCGGTCGGCCGCCGAGTAGCCCCGGGCGCTGCCCCAGTAGACGTAGCTGTTGGTGCTGTAGGTGGTGTCGGTGTAGTGGTTGCAATACACGAGGTCTTGGTAGCCGTCCTTGTTGAGGTCGGCCGCCTTGACGCGCAGGGCGCCGATGGTGGGGAGATCGTCGCGGGTGGCCGCGTTGAAGCCCGAGGCGCTGCCCCAATAGACGTAGCTGTTCTGCACCCGGGTGCTGCCCGAGTAGTAGTTGGCGACGGCGATGTCTTTGAAGCCGTCGGCGTCGAGGTCGGCGACCAGGGCGTCGGTGGCGCCCAAGGTGGGCAAGCTGGTGCGGAGGGCGGCGCTGTGGCCGGCGCTGCTGCCCCAATACAGGTCGAGGCTCAGCGCGTAGCTGCTGCTGTCGTTGACGTAGTTGACGAAGATGACGTCCTGGTAGCCGTCTTCGTCGAGGTCGTCGGAGAGCGCCTCGTAGGTGCCGCTGGTGGTGAAGGCCCGCCGGTCGGCGTCGGCGTAGCCCCCGTCGCCATAGTAGAGGTAGGAGGTGGTGGCGTAGTTGCCGTCGTAGTACTCGGGCACCAACAGGTCGGGGACGCCGTCGCAGTCGAGGTCGGCGCAGGCGTCGAGGCCGTCGCAGTCGGTGTCGATCCCATCGAAGGGCGTCTCGACGGCCGTGCTGCCGGGGAAGGCCGCAGAGACGGCCGGCGCGCAGTCGGTGTCGTCGGCCACGCTGCCGGCGGGCGCGCTGCAGGCAAGGGTGAGGGCGGCGGGGTCGCCGAAGCCGTCGCCGTCGGTGTCGGCGTAGTAGCGGCGGGCGTCGATGGCGCTCGGGTCGTCGGTGAGGCCGTCGCAGTCGTCGTCGCGGCCGTTGCAGCGCTCGTCGGCGGCCGGGTTGACGTCGGTGCGCGTGTCGTCGCAGTCCGCCGCGTCGCGGACCTCGCCGGCGCCCGGGCTGCAGGCGTCGCGGCCGGCCAGCGGGTCGCCGAAGCCGTCGCCGTCGGTGTCGGCGTAGACCCGGACGGCGTCGATGGCCCACAGGTCGAGGCCGCCGTCGCAGTCGTTGTCTTGGCCGTCGCAGACCTCGGGCGCGCCGGGGCGGATGGCCGGGTCGCTGTCGTCGCAGTCGCCGCCCACCGCGGCGCTGCCGGCCGGCGCCGTGCAGCCGCGCAGGGTGGGGCCGTCGCCCGCGAAGCCGTCGCCGTCCATGTCGCTGGCCCAGAGCTGGGCGTCCACGGCCTCGGGCTCGTCGGCGGTGCCGTCACAGTCGTTGTCTTGGCCGTCGCAGCGCTCGGTGCCGACGGGCGAGACGGCCGCGTCGCCGTCATCGCAGTCCAGCGCGTTGCTCACGGCGTCGGCGGGCGGGCTGCAGGCCGGGCGGGGCGCGGCGGGATCGCCGTAGCGGTCGCCGTCGCCGTCGGTGTAGTAGGTGGCGCCGCCGGTGGCGCCCTCCTCGTCGATGGCGCCGTCGCAGTCGTTGTCGGTGCCGTCGCAGCGCTCGGCGGCGTCGGGCGAGACGGTGGCGCGGCTGTCGTCGCAGTCGCCGGCTTGGTCGGCGTAGCCGGCGGGCAGGGCGCAGGCCTCGACCGCGAGGCCCTCGATGCCAAAGCCGTCGCGGTCGGCGTCTTGGTAGAAGGTGCTGGAGACGCCCTCGTCGATGTCGCCGTCGCAGTCGTTGTCGCGCTCGTCGCAGGCCTCGGCGGCCTCGGGGTTGACCCCGGCGTCGGCGTCGTCGCAGTCGTCGGCGAGCGCCACGGCGCCGGCCGGGGCGGCGTCGCAGCCCATCACCACCGCGTCGGGGTCGCCGTGGCCGTCCTCGTCGGCGTCGGCGTAGTAGGTGGTGCCGCCGTCCTCGTCGATGAGGCCGTCGCAGTCGTTGTCTTCGCCATCGCAGCCCTCGGCGGCGCCCGGGAAGATGGCGCCGTCGCCGTCGTCGCAGTCGGTGCTGGTGGGCGTGGCGCCGGCGGGGGCCGCGCAGGCCTCGACCGTGGCCGCGCCGCCGAAGCCGTCGCCGTCCTCGTCGAGGAAGTAGGCGTTGAGCACGCCCTCGTCGATGGCGCCGTCGCAGTTGTTGTCGCGGCCGTCGCAGGCCTCGAGGGCCCCGGGGTTCGTGGCGGCGTCGGCGTCGTCGCAGTCATCGTCGGAGAAGCCGTCGCCGTCGGCGTCCTCGTCGGTGCCGCCCAGCGCGCCCTCGGCGCCCCCATCGGCGGGCTTGTCGCCGCCGGCGCAGCCCACGAGCAGCGCGGGCGACAGCGCGAGGCCGATCGCCAGGACATGCGCAGGCAGGGCGCTCTGGAGGAGGCGCCACAGGCCAGCGCAGGGGACAGCGGAGGGGGAGGGGACAGCGGCGGGGACGGGGACGGGCAGACGCATGGCTTCTCCTTGCCGGGCCCCACCATCGTAGCGGCTGGCGGGGGCTGGGCGGCTCGGCGGGGCGGCCCCGGCGGGCTAGGCGGGGCGGCGCGCGGCGGGGCCGGCGCGGGGAGGGCCGGTGTGGTGCTTGAAGGTAGACGCTGAAGATGGCCTCGCTGACGATGTCTTCGCCGCGGTGTGGGCGCTCGGCGTCGGCGGCGTGCAGGTCGAGGACGGCGACACCGGCGCGCCACCGGGCCGGGTGATCCACGCCGTCTGGCTGCCCGAGGGCGTGGCGCGCGCGGCGATCGAGGCGGCGGTGCGCGACGAGGTGGCGGCCCGGCGGGGCGCGGCGGCGGCGGCGGGCCTGTCGATGGCCTGGTCCTTGGCCGCGGGCGCCAAGCTGCCCGGCGCGGGCCCCATCGGCCGGGGCTTTCGGGTGCTTCCCCTCGACGGCCCGCCGCCCCGGCCCGGTCGCCGCCGCCCGCTGCGGGTGGACGCCGCCGCGGCCTGGGGAGACGGCCGGCATGGCAGCACCCGCGCGGCGGTGGCCCTGCTCGAAGATCACGCGATGGAGGGCCAAGGCCTGCTGGACTTCGGCTGCGGGGCCGGCCTGCTCAGCCTCGTGGCCCTGGAGCGCGGGGCCGCCGCGGTC
>CANHON010000453.1 GCA_947462115.1 Deltaproteobacteria bacterium
GAGCGCCGGTCGGCTGTGCCTCAGCCACGGGGCGGCTTTGCTCGGTGATAGCCGGCGCTGTGATAGCCGGCGCTGCGATCGCGGCGCGGGCCAGGCTCGGGTCAACCTCGGGCAGCGGCAACGTTCGCCACGCTACGGCGACCTTGCCCTGTGAGGACTGCGCGCAACTCTGTGCTAGCTCGGTTCCTCCGCTGAACGCCATAAACCGACCGCTCGCATCCACTTCGCCGCAGGTCTGTTCGCTGATCTCGGCGAGCATGACCTCCTTCACGATGTACCAGTTGCGAAGGTCTCGCCCAAGATCCGCCTGTGCGGTGAGGAGTGTCTTGCACTCGTCGGTCAGCGCGAGCCCGAGGCCGGGCAGTGAATGGTGCTCGGGGGCGCCAAATCGAACGATCTTAGATAGACTGGTGTCGGCCCCGGCCCGGGCCACCCCCGCACGAACGGAGACGCCGAGCTGAAGTTGCGTCGAGACCTCGACCTCGGTGTAGGGAGCGGAGCGCGGCTTTGCGCTTAAGCAACCTTCGGCTTGCCACTGCTGCCCTTGCGGGGTGGAGGCGAAGACGTCACCGATCTGAATGTTGCCAGTCAGCTCCGGGGTGGGCGCCCATCCGGTGCGCTCGAGGAGCTTAGACAGCGCTGGCACATCGCCGGCGTTCGCGATCGGCTCGACGGGTGCCGCTGCGGCGGTGGCTTGGAGCAGTGTGCCGATGAGGAGCGGGACGATCATGGAGGAAGCACCATCCGTTCGCGGGCGGCGACGCCGTCGTGGCGGCAGCACAGGGGCGAGACGATGCTGGGGTAGCATGAAATTGCAGGGGCGGCGAAGCAGGAGCCGGGGCTGCGCGCCCGCCGAAGATCGCGTCGGTGCGGTTGCGCTTGGGCGCCACCCGTCGCCCGCAGGGTTAGACGGCCCCCTCCGTCGCCCTGCACCGCGAGCTGCCCATGACCGCCCAGCCCATCCGCCCGCTGCTCGACCTGCCCGCCGACGTTCAGAAGGTCAGCTTCGTGATGTCGCTGGCGCGGGCCGTGAGCGATCCCGCCGGCACGTTTGAGCGCTACGCCGTCACGCCGGCCATGGTGCGGAACTTCCGCGAGGCGCTGCAGCAGGTGAAGGGCGCGCTGGCCAGCGGGCGGGGTCAGCCGGTGTTCCTGCGCGGCGCCTTCGGCTCGGGCAAAAGCCACTTCATGGCGGCGCTCACGCACCTGATGGATGGGCGGCCCGAGGCGCTGTCGCACGAGAAGCTCCATGAGCTGGTCGATCTGGCCAAAGAGGTCTCGGCGCGCCGTCTGCTGCAGCTGCACTTTCATATGCTCGACAAAAAGAGCCTGGAGCAGGCTATTTTCGGCGGGTACATCGAGCGGGTGCGCGCGCTGCACCCCGAGGCGCCGCTGCCGGCCCTGTGGTCCGACATCGAGGTGTTCGACAACGCCGCGCAGCTGCGGCGCGCCATGGGCGATGGGCCCTTCTTCGCGGCGCTCAGCGGCGGGGCGGCGGGCCCGGCCGCGGGGCTCGTGGGCTTCGGCAAGCGGGCGCCGGCGCTGGGCTGGGGGGCCGAGCGCTTTGAGCAGGCCCGCAGCTCCAGCGACCCTGCGCTTCGCCAGGGCCTGTTTGACGCGCTGGTGCGGACCTTGCTGCCGGCCTTCGCCGGGCGCACCGACAACTTCGTGCCCTTGGACGCCGGCTTGGGGGTGCTGTCGCGCCACGCCCACAGCCTCGGCTACGGCGCCGTGGTGCTCTACCTCGATGAGCTCATCCTCTGGCTGATGACCCAGACCGCCGACCCGAAGTTCGTGCAGAGCGAGATCAACAAGCTCGTCAAGCTCGCCGAGGGCGCCGATGAGCGTCGGCCCGCGCCGATCGTCAGCTTCATCGCCCGACAGCGCGAGCTGCGCGAGGTGGTGGGTGAGGCCCGCCTCGGCGCCGAGCGGGCCACCATCGACGAGACCTTGGGCCACCACCGGGCCCGCTTCGCCACCGTGGAGCTGTCGGAGCGCAACCTGCGGGCCATCATCCCCGTCAAGGTGGCCCGCCCGCGCGACGCCGCGGCCGCCAGCCAGATCAAGGACGCCTTCGAGCTCTTCTGGCGCAAGGCCAAGGGCGCGATGCCCACGCTCGCGGCCGGCGACGCCACCCGCGAGGAGTGCGCGCAGGTCTACCCCTTCACGCCGGCCCTGATCCAGGTGCTGGTGGCGCTGTCCGACCGCCTTCAGCGCGACCGCACCGCGGTGCGCATCCTCACTGAGCTGCTCGTCGACCACGAGCCCGACCTTCTGCTCGGCGAGGTGGTGCCGCTGGGCGATATTTTCGACATCGTCATCGCCGCCGAGGACGCGGTGGACAGCGAGAGCACCCAGGCCTTCGCGCGCGCCCGCTCGCTGTTCTTGCACGAGCTGATGCCCGCCGTGAAGGAGAAGAACGGCACCAGCGGCGACGGCCGCTGCCAGCGCGAGCGCGAGGGGCACTCGGTGCTGCTCGGCTGCTCGGGCTGCGCGGTGCTGGGCTGCCGCAACGACCTGCGGCTGGTCAAGACCGCCCTGCTCGCCGCGCTCGTGCCGGCCGAGCCCACGATGCGGCAGCTCACCGTCAGCCGGATGATCGCGCTCAACTACGGTGCGGTGCGCCTGCCCACCGCCACGATGGAGGTCAACGCCGTCAGCGGCATGCTGCAGCGCCTGAGCGCCTCGGTCAACGCCGTGACGGTGGGCGGCGGCGCCGACCCGGTCGTTGAGATCAGCCTGCAGTCGCTTGATCTCGGCAAGCTGCTGCGGCGCTACGACGCCGCCGACTCGGGCCCCCGCCGCCGCGCGGTGCTGCGCAGCCTGGTGTGGCAGACCCTCGACCTCCGCGATGAGGGCGCGCAGGTCAATCACGAGCACAAGCACCACCAGATCGGGCGCAGGGGCAAGGTCAGCTTCACCAACGTGCGCGAGGCCGCCGACGGCGAGCTGCGCCCCCCCGACCAGCTCGAGTGGCTGCTGGTGGTCGACTTCCCCTTCGACGAGGCCGGCCACACCCCCCAAGACGACGAGGCGCGGCTGCGCGCTTTCGCGAAGGGGAGCGAGCAGACCATGACCGCCGTGTGGCTGCCGGGCTTCTTGAGCGAGGCGGGGCTCTCGGCCCTCGGCGATCTGGTGCGGCTGATGGCCATCCTCGAAGACCGCGGCCGGAGCGAGGCCATGGCCGAGATCCCGCTGAAGCTGCACGCCCAGGCCGAGCAAGAGCTGCAGGCCATGCGGGCCCGCAAAGAGCAGCTGCTCAAAGACGCCCTCGCGGTGGTCTACGGCATCACCACGGTGAGCCCGAGCACCGAGGCCTACGTCAACCCCGAGCGCACCGTGGTGGAGCACGTTCGGCTGCTGTGGGGCGGCGCTGAGGTGTCGGTGGCCGGCAAGCAGACCCTCACGGCCGCGCGGGACCACATCTTGGGGCGTCTGTTGGACGCGCGCTACCCCAACCAACCCAAGCTGACCTCGCCGCTGACGACGGCGCGCGTCGAGCGTCTCTGCGGGGTGCTGGAGCGGCTGTTCACCGCCGACGACGACGTCACCGAGCTCAGCGCCGACGAGGCCGAGCTCTGCGAGCAGATCGCTGAGCCAGCGGGCCTTGTGGTGGCCCGCGGCACGCGAAGGGTGCGCCGCCTCACTGGCCCGGTCGATGAGCTCGAGCGCGCCCGGGAGCGCGCCGGCGTCGCGACCCCCACCCTGCGCGAGCTCTCCGACTGGATGGACCCTCAGGATGACCGCGGCCTCGCCCAGCCCATCGCCGCGCTCATCGCCTGCGCCTGGGCCGCCCACACGCGGCGCGAGGCCCACGCCGCCAACGGCAA
>CANHON010000454.1 GCA_947462115.1 Deltaproteobacteria bacterium
ACGACCCCGAGCTGCTGGCCCTCTACCCCTTCGCCACCAACGTCTCCTCGTGGAGCTTCTCCATCGAAGGGAGCTTCTGATGCGTTGCGACTGTGCGTTCGGGTCGGGCGCCGCCCGCCCTTGGTTGGGGTTGGCCCTCGCGCTCTCGCTTGGCGGCTGCCAATTTGAGCCCCTCGGCTGGTGGGACATCGTCTCGCTGCGGGCGGAGGTCGAGGGCCAGGAGCCGGTCGAGGTCGAGGACGTGGGCTTCGTCCAGATCAGCGATGACGGCGGCGACTACGCCCAGGTGCTCACCCGCTACCTGCTCATCCCCCAGCTCGACGGCCGGGTGGTCTCGGAGCCCAAGCCCGAGGTCGACGCCGACTCGGCGAGCTGGGAGCTCGAGGGCGCCCAGGGCTTCGCCTTGTCCATGCCGATGGGCGAGACGATGGTGGGGCTCAGCACCGACGCCACCAAAGGCGACCGCCTCAGCCTCTCCACCGAAGAGCCCGCCTTGTTTTATGTGCCCTCCACCTGGACGGGCGAGGGTGCCGGCACCGGCGCGAGCGCCACGGTCAGCGTCTCGGTCGAGCTGCAGCGCTAAACCGTCTGCTCGACGTCGATCAGGGCGCGTTGCCGGAGATGAACACCCCGCCGGCCACCCGGTCGATCTCGGCTGCTAGGGCCTCGGCGTCGGCGGTGGGCAGGCTCAGGTTGTCCTCGATGCGCAGCTCGGCGCCCACGTCCTGCACGGTGAACAGCGCCGAGACGTCGGTGAGCGCGGCGTTCTGTTGGATCTGCAGCGCGTCGCGCAGCGTATAGAGGGCGTCCAAGCCGTCTACGGTGCGCAGCGCCGGGTTCTCGCGGATCGAGAGCGCGCCATCGACCACCGCCAAGCGCCCGAGGCCCGCCAAGGTGCTGAGCTGCTCGTTGCTCTGGATGAGGAAGGGCCCGGTGACGCTGGCCAAGGCCTCGGCCCCGCGCAGGTCTTCTAAGCGGGGGTTGTCGCGCAGCGAGAAGGTCTGGCCCACGCTCACCAGCCGGGTGAAGCCCACCAGGTTGACGAGCGCGGCGTTGTCTTCGACGAGCAGCTCGCCAGGGACGGCCGAGAGCTGGTCTAAGCCCAGCGGCGAGCGCAGCGCGGCGTTGCGCTGCAGGTGCAGGTCGCGGCCGATGCTCACGAAGATCGGCGCCCCCGACAGGCTGCTGAGGGCCTCGGTGTCGGTGATCACGAGGTCGGCGCCCAAGCTCACGAGCTGGTCTAGGCCCGCTAGAGACGTCAGGGCCGGCAGGCGCAGAAGCCGCAGGCTGCCCCCGGCGCTGCCCAAGCGGCTGAGGCCGTCTAAGGTCTCTAGCCCGTCATTGTCGCTGATGGTGATCTGCCCGCCCACGCTCGCCAGCGCGTCTAGGCCCGAGAGGTCGGGCAGGGCGCCGTTGGCCTCGATCTGCAGGTCGCCGCCGATGCTCGTCAGGCCGCGCAGGCCCGGCATGGACCGCAGCGCGTCGTTCTCGGCGATGCGCACCAGACCCGAGGCGGCGGTGAGCCCGGCTGGGCCGCCGAAGCGGGGCAGGGCGGCGTTGCCCTCCACCCGCAGATCCCCGCCCAAGGCCCGCAGGCCCGACAGCCCGGCGGTGGAGCTCAAGGCGGCGTTGTCTTGGATCTCCAAGGCGCCGCCGACGTTGGCCAGGGCCTCGAGCCCATCCAAGGTCTCCAAGGCCGCTAGCCGCCGCAGCGCCACGCCCCCGCCGACGGTGTTGAGGGCCGGCAGCGCGCCGAGGGCGGCCATCTGGGCGTTGTCTTCGACGATGAGGTCCTGGCCCACGCTCAGCAGCGCGTCGAGCCCGCCGAGCTCCCGCAGGCTGGCGTTGTCGTGCACGTGCAGGTCGTCGGCCACGCTCGCCAAGGTGCCGAGCGCGTCGATGCTGAGCAGCAGGCCATTGTCGGCGATCTCCAAGTCGCCGCCCACCGCGATGAGGCGGCCCGGGCCGTTGAGGCCGAGCAGCGCGTCGTTGCCGAGCACCCGCCAGTCGCCGGCCACGCTGAGCAAGCGCTCCAAGCCGCTGAGATCGGCGATGCCGTCGTTGTCTTCGATGAGGAGCGCCCCGCCGACCTCCGATACGCCGCTGAGCCCCTCTAGGCCCCGCAGGCCGTTGCGGCGCAGCTCCACGTCGCCCGGGATGTTCTCGATGCCCTCTAAGCCCCGCAGGCTCTCCAAGGCGGGGTTGTCGGTGACCCGCAGGCCGCCGCCGAGCGCGTCGAGCTGGTAGAGGTGGCGGAGCTGCTGCAGCGCGGCGTTGTCGACCACGTGCAGGGCCCCGCCGATGGCCGCGAGCTCCTCGAAGCCCGCGAGGCCGGTCAGCGCCGGGTTGGCGCGCAGCTCCACATCCCCGCCGACCAAGCGCAGGTCGTTGAGCCCGTCGATGTTCTCGAGCAGGGCGTTGTCGGCGATGCGCAGCTGGCCGCCGATGCGCTGCACGCAGCTCAGGTCGGGCAGGGCCCGCCAGTCGGTGCCCTCGATGCGCAGGTCGCCGCGGAGGTCGCGCCGGCAGTAGCCCTCGCACCAGCCCGCTAGGTCCGCGGCTGCGCGATCCCCGTCTTCGGTGACGCTGAGCGGGCCGCCGGGCTCGCCGCAGCCGGGCGCGTCGCTGCCCTCGGGCACGTCGTCCCCGCCGTCGTCGCCGCCGCCGTCGCTGGCCCCGTCGCTGGCGCCGTCGCCGCTGCCGCCCCACTCTTCGCCCAGCGGCAGGTCGCTCCCGCCGCCGCCGCTGAGGCCCTGCGCGTCCTTGTCGGCCCCGGGATCGGTGGGGAGGCAGGCGGGCGCGGCGAGCAGGCCGAGCAGCGGCGCGAGGCGGCGGAGGGGGGCGCGCATGGGGGGCTCCGGGGCCGGCGCAGGGGGCGCGCCGGGCGTCGGCCCAGCATAGCGCGCGGTCGATGCCGATCCCCGCGGGTTGTCCGCTCTGTCAGGCGGCCGGCGACCGGGTCCGCAACCGGCGGCGCCAGCCCAGCACCAGCGCCGCGAGCAGCCCCGCGGGGCCCCCCATCCCCGGTCCGCCGCCCGCCGCGCAGCCCGCACAGCCGCCGTCTTTGCCCGCGGCGCCGCTGTCCTCCGCGTTGCCCTCCGCGCTGTCTGCGGCCCCGCCGCCTTCCCCGTCCACCAGCGTCAGGCCGCTGAGGTCGAGCGTCAGCGGGATGACATAGGGCTGCAGCGCGCAATTGGTGGTGACGAGCAGCGTCTCGCCTTGGCGCGACAGGCTCGGCTGGTGGCAGGCCGGGGGCTCGGTGCGGGTCAGCTGCACGCTCTCGATGAGCTGGTCGCGATCGTCGATGACCCGCAGCCAGACGTTGCCGTCGCCCGTGGCGCCCTCCCGCGCGAGGTGAACGACGAGCAGGCGATCTTCGGCGAGGCGCAGCATGCCCTGGGGCCAGAAGGCCACGCCCCCATCGACCGGCACCCGGCGGGCCGGCCCGCGGGCCTGCAGCGCGGCGTCGAGCGACTGCAGGCTCAGGGCGGTGGTGGTGGTGCTCTCGGCGAAAACGGTGAGATAGCCGTCGTCTTGCCGCACCATGCTGCTGCCCATGAAGGTCCGGATCGGCACCTCCTGGGGGCCCTCGACCGCGCCCCCGGGCTGCAGCCAGAAGGCGGCGCCGGAGGGCGGGCCGCCGGGCGCGAAGGTGGTCAGCCCGACGGGGCTCGGGCCCTCCCCGCAGATCGTGACGAGGTCGTTGTGGGCGCGCTCCGGCCGGCCCTCCTCGATGAGGAGGGTGTCGATCAAGCCAAAGTCGTCGTCGTAGCGGAAGGCCACGGCGCTGTCGTTGGGGCTCGACCGGGAGTAGC
>CANHON010000455.1 GCA_947462115.1 Deltaproteobacteria bacterium
CCGGAGCGCGCCCGACCCGTCGCGGCGCCCGCGGCCCTGCCGTCCCCGCCTGCGTCGGTGGGCTTCTGGGGCAAGCGCTGATTGGCTTGATGGACGGTGTTTTGGCGGCTAAAGCTCGATGGGCGCGGGCTCGGGGGCCGGCGGCGCCTCGCCCCCGTCGCGGTGAAAGGGCCCGTGGATGGCCACCAGGGGCAGGTGCGCCCGCAGCTCGGCCTCTTCTTGGAGGAGGGCCTCGCCCACGGCGCGGTCCAGGCCTGGGTGTCGAAGCTGGTGCAGCGACCAGGTCGGCGCCGGCATGAGGCCGCGGCGCAGCTTGTGGTTGCCCTGGGCCCCGGCCTCGAAGCGCGTCCAGCCGGCCTCGATGCACAGCTCGATGGGCTTGTGGTAGCAGACCTCAAAGTGCAGCGCTTCATAGCCAGGGAGGCAGCCCCAATACCGGCCGTAGAGCTGCCCGCCCCGCTCAAAGCACAGGGCGCCCGCGACGTAGGCGCCGTCCACCTCGACCAGCACGGCGAGGCTCAGGTGCTGGAGCCGCTCGGCGGCGAGGTGAAAGAAGGCCTCGGTGAGGTAGGACTCGCCCCCGCGCTTCTCGACGGTGTCCAAGTAGAAGGCCCGCAGGGCAGACCACGCCCGACCGTCGATCTCAGCGCCCCGCAGCACCTTCAGCGCGCCGCCCACCGCCGCGACCCGCCCGCGCTCCCGACGCGCCTCCTTGCGGAGCTTGGCGCGGAATCGGCCGATCCAGGCCTCGAAAGAAGCGTGGGGCGAGCCATGCTCGTCGATGTTCTCCCAGTGGAATTGCATGGTCATGCGGCCGCGCAGGCCGCGCTGCCCGCTGAGGCGCGCGTGGACCGGCTCGGTGACGAACAGCAGGTGCAGGCTGTGGGCCCCGATCTGCTGCTCCACCTGCAGCATGGCCTGCAGCAGGGCATCTTCGTAGGCTTGCGCGCCCGGGCCGGGCGCCACGAGCAGGCGGCCGCCGGTCGCCGGCGTGAACGGGACCGCGCAGACCAGCTTGGGGTAGTAGCGGACGCCCGCCCGCTGGCAGGCCTGGGCCCAGCCCCAGTCGAAGATGTACTCGCCGTAGCTGTGGGTCTTTTCGTAGAGGGGGGCGGCGCCCACCAGCGCCTCGCCCTCCCACAGCAGCAGGTGACGGGCCCGCCAGCCGGTCTCGGCCACCGCCGACCCGCTCTCCTCCAGGGCCAGCAAAAAGGCGTGGGTGCTGAACGGATCGCCGGGCGGGCACAGCCGGTCCCAAGCGTCGGGCGGGACGCCACGGAGGCTGCTGTGGACCTCGAGGCGGAGGGGATCGGGGGCGCGGTGGGTCATGCGGCCGCCTAGCGCGGGCCCGGCGCGCGTCGAGGGCTTCCCCGGGGCCCCGGGGCGGACCCGCCTCCACCTCGGGGGCCGCCCAGCCGATAGGAGGGCGCGGCGCGCGGCCCCGCGGCCGCCCGACCCTGGAGCACCCATGGACCCCTCGCCCCGCGACACCTCCGCTTCCCCCGCGGCTCCGCTGCCCTGCCTCCCGGCGCTCGCCAGCCCGGCGGGGGTCGATCGTTTTCACGTGGTCCTGCCGCGCCGCAGCGTGTCGCCGCGCGGGGTGGTGCGCCCGGCGGAGGTCTGGCGGATGGCGCAGGAGCTGGCGGTGCAGGCGGCGTGTCGGGTGGGCTGGCCCCCCGAGCGCTTCCGGGCCCAGCAGATCGCCTTCATCGTCGCCGAGATGACCGTGCTGCACCTGCGGGAGCTCAAGTATGGCGAGCGGGTGGTGGGCAGCACCTGGACCCAAGACTTCCGCCGGGCCACCCTCACGCACCGGCAGATCCACCTCGATGGCTCCGAGGGGCCCTTCGCGGTCGCCACCCAGCGGTGGGCCCACGTCTACCAGGCCCACGACGGGAGCATCCACGTCGGGCGGGCGTCGGACACGCTGATGGAGGCCTTCAGCCCGAGCCCCCGGCCCGAGGCCCTGGTGACCTTGCCGGCCTTGCCGCCCTGCGCGGGCCCCCGGCTGCCGACCCTCGAGGTCGAGATCTGGCACACCTGGATGGACCCGATCGGCCACCTCAACCACCCGCAGTACCTGGACTTCTGCGATGAGGCGCTGGCGCGGGCGATGGTCGCGCGCGGCCTCGATCCCCAGGGCATCGTGCCGGTGGGCGAGCGGCTGAGCTTCCGCGCGGCGGCCACCGCGGGCGATCGGCTCACCGTCGAGCTTCAGGTGACCGGCCGGCGGGGCGCCGAGCTAGAGCTCTCGGCGTTGCTGCGCCGCCAAGACGGGGCGGTCTGTTGTCAGGGCACCCTGCTGCGGCGGTTCGCGGAAGACAACGTCGGCGACGCTCTTTTTGAGGAGAGCGCCGCCGCCGCCTAGCGCAAGCGGGGCTCGTTTAGCGAGCGGCGCAGGGCTCGACGATTTCGGTGCGCATGCCGAGGAGCACGTTCACCAGCGCGTCGCCGAGCTGCGTGCCGCTGAAGAGCGGGCTGTAGGGCACGCCCACGTCGGTGAGGGCGCCGAGGAAGTCCTCCGCCATGTAGTCGAACTCGAGGTTGCTGATGCACATGCCGGCGTGGGCGGTGACCATGTCGGCGCCGGTGTAGACGCAGTAGCCGCCGGTGGCCTGGCAGACCTGGTCCACCAGCTTGCCGCGCAGGTCGGCGATGTCGGTCTCGGCGAAGCGGCCGTTGATCCGAGCATCCGCGGCGACGCGCACGAGGAAGGCGTCCACGGTGGCGCCGACCGCGGCGTAGCCGCCGAGCTGGTTGAAGTACACGTCGGCGTGCGCGGGGTCGATGATGTCGACCTGCATGTTCACCAAGGCGACCAGCAGGGCGTCGATCGGCTGGCTGCCGTCGAGGGCGTAGGGGATGCCCAGCTCATCGAGGGCCGCGAGCAGATCGCCGGCCAGCGCGTTGAACTGGTCGGGGGTGATCGCCATGCCGGTGTGCACTTCCAGCATGGTCCCGCCGGTGTAGGTGCAGCCGCCGCCCGTCGCTTCGCAGATCTGGTCGTGGAGCTTGCTCTTGAGGTCCGCGAGGTCGCTGCGGGCGAAGAACCAGTTGATGGTGGTGTCGGCCGCGACGTTGGCGAGGAAGGCGTCGAGGAGGGCGTTCACGGCCGCTTCGCCGCCCAGCACGTCGTAGAGCGGGGGGGGCTCTTCGGTGTCGGTGTCGGTGTCGGCGTCGGTGTCGGCGTCGGCGTCCGCGTCGGCATCGGCGTCAGCGTCAGCGTCGGCATCAGCGTCGGCTTCTTCGACGGCCGAGTCCTTGGTCTCGCCGCTGCAGGCGACAAAGGGGATGGCGAGCAGGGCGGCGAGCCCAAGCTGGTGGATCTTCATGCGTCTTCTCCTGGGGGGTGGGTGCGGGGCGGCAGGACCGCCCCGCTTCGCGTGCTGAGCACGTCGGGGGCCGCGGGTCGCGCGGTCAATGGGGGGCCGGCGTGGCCTCGGCTGCGGGCGCGGCGGGGGCGTTCTCGTCGATCAGCACGGCGTGGGGGTTCTGCGCCTTGCGGCCCGCCCCGTGCCCGCTGGCGCCCGGCCGGCTCGCGATGCTCTCCTCGACGCCAGGGCTGTCCCAGACCTCGGTCACGCTCACGAAGCCTTGGGCGGCCTTGAGGGCCGTGAGCCGGATCCGCAGGTCGCGGAAGCGCCACTCGACGGCGAAGCGGGCCAGCGGACGCTCAAAGGCGGCGGCGTCGGCGGTGGACGGGCCTTTGGTGGGCGGGCCGAAGCGCTGGGTCAGCGTCGCCACCGTGCTCTCGTAGTCCTTGACCGCGTCGGTGGGGATGCTGTACTTGCGGAG
>CANHON010000456.1 GCA_947462115.1 Deltaproteobacteria bacterium
CGCACCCGCAGCCGACGCCCGCGCTGCAGCCGCAGCCCCCTGCCTGGCCGCCGCAGCCGCAGCGCGCAGCCGAAGCGCCCCCTGCTCGCGCCGCCGCGGCGGCCGGCATCGCTCAGTCCCTCCCGATGATGTCGAGGCCGACGACGGGGTTGGTGGTGACGGTGCCGTCGTTGACCACCGCTCGGACGTAGCGGAGGAAGGCCCCCACGACGACGAACCGTGGGCCGCTGCCGTCCACCGCCCAGCCGACGTCTGCGATGTCGAAGAAGGAGCCGGGCTCGCCCGAGGCCGAGTGCTGCAGCACGATCTTGCCCGTTCCGGCGCCGTTCTTGAAGAACCGCCCATCGCAGAAGAGCTTGGAGCAGCCGCCAAAGTCGGTGACATCTTCGTCGCGCTGGACGAAGCCTGCCTTGATCTCTTGCACGGGGAGCTGACGAACTGAGATGAACGACATGAAACCTCCGGGTTCTGGCGTCTGGTTCAACCTGCTCCGCCGGAGGCATTCTCGCCGCCGGAGGCATTCTCGCCGCCGGAGGCATTCTCGCCGCCGGAGGCATTCTCGCCGCCGGAGGCACTCTCGCCGCCGGAGGCATTCTCGCCGCCGGAGGCCCAGGCCAAGCCTGAGCACCGACCATACAGGGTGGCCCGCCCCAGCGCAAGCATTGACGCGGCGAAATTCTCGCCGAGCCTTGGCCAGCTTTGGCGCGGCGTCGGCGCGCAGCGCCATGCACCCCCATCGCCTCGCGCGCGCCAGGCGGGCCGCAGGGTGGCGCGGCAGCGCCAGTCGGGCGCGCAGCGGCCGACCGAGGGCGGAGGCCCGAGCCCCGGCGGACAGCCGCCGGCCGCCGACGGCGGGCGGGGCGCCCTGCCGCTCCCGAGCCGCGCCGGGCCTGGAGGCCTGGGCCGCCCGCAGGCGGAGGCGGACGGCGCCCCAAACACAACGTTGGGGACAGTCCCCCGGAGGCCATGACTGAAGCCTGCAGTGGAGGTGTCTGGGCACCCGGAGGGCTTGACTGAAGCCTGCAGTCGAGGTGTCTGGGCACCCGGAGGGCAGGACTGAAGCCTGCAGTCGAGGTGTCTGGGCACCCGGAGGGCATGACTGAAGCCTGCAGTCGAGGTGTCTGGGCACCCGGAGGGCATGACTGAAGGCGACCGACGCGGGGCTGGGCCGCCCAGGGCGGGGAGCGAAGGGTGCAGGGGGGTGTCGGGGCGCCCGTGGGACCCCGCGCGCCGGCCATCGCCGAGCCCCGGCCGCCGGGACCGACCCATAACATCCTTGTTTTAGTGGTTTGAGCTTCAGCCCATGGGCAGCTCGGCCGGGTCGTTGAGGCCCACGGCCCGCCGGTGGGCGGTGCTGCGGGCGGCGAGCAGGCCCGCCACGCTGTCGGCGAAGAACATGCCCCGCTCGGTGAGCGACAGCCGCGCCGTCGGCCGCTCAATCAGGCCCGCCTCTTCCAAAATGCTGAGCTCTGGCTCAAACAGGGGCAGGTGCTTGGCCAGCGGCCCGGCGTCGGTGGGCGGGTCGAGCAGGGCCAGGCCACGGGTGCGCTGCATGAGCGCCTCTTCGTGCGGCTCGTAGAGGAACAGCCGCGAGACCCGCCCGCCCCGCCGCGCCAAGTAGTCGGCAGACCTCGGCTCGTTCAGCCACTGGAGCGCCGGCTCGGCCCCGCCGAAGTTCAGCCCCGACCGGGCGCCTGGCCCAACGCCCAGGGCGTCGGTGGTGTGGACCTGGGCCGGGCCGCCGATCTGGGCGCGGCCCCTGCGCAAGAGCTGGGCCGCGTCGAAGGTCTGCACGCCCCTGCGGATGCGGGCCCGGGTGCCGGGCAGGCGCTGGAGCAATTCGAGCGGCTCGGCGCGAAAGGAGCGCAGCGCGCCGCTCTGAACGGATCAGCGCGCGGCGGTGGGCTGCTCGCACCAGGCAGGGAAGCCGCTCGGCAGGCCGCCCGCGTAGGGCTCGGCGGCGAGGCCGAGGGGGTGGTCCATCAAGAACTGGTAGGCGTAGCCGATGCCCCCGGGCGGCAGCGTGTGGCCTTGGTCGTGCTCGCAGGCCACGACGAAGTGCCCGTCGCCGCGCAGGCCGGCGATCATGTCTTGGGTGGCCTCGTCGAAGGACAGGGGGCCGTAGGTGTCGCTGGGCCCGCCCCAGGTCATCAGCACCGGGATGGGCGCGGCGGGCGTCTCGTAGGCGGCGCCGGGGGTGCCGCCCGACAGCGGGGCGGTGGCCGAGAGCCACTCCGCCCGGTGGAGGGTGAGGTAGCTCGTCCACAGGCCGCCGGCCGACATGCCCGTGGCGGTGATGTGGTTGAGATCGACGTCGTACTGCTGCCACAGGCAGGAGAGCAGGTCGTCGAACAGCAGCAGGTCGGGGTTGCCCTCGGGGCCCTGGGTGAAGCGCCACTCGTAGGGGCTGCCGCTGGAGTCGGGCACGACGAAGATGACCGGGTCATCGCCGCGGATCGTGTCGAGCTGCATGAACCGGGCGGCTTGGGCCGCGCTGCCGCCGAGCCAGTGCCAGACGAAGACGACCTTGGCGCCCTGGGGCTCGGCCGGCAGGCGCAGCGTGACCCGGTAGCTGCCGTCGCCGGTGGCGAAGGTGTTGACGCCCTCGACCAGGGCCGGGCAGGCGCCCAAAGAGTAGGCGGGGCCCACCCGGGCCGGGGGGCCGCTGTCCACGGCGCCGCTGTCGGCCGGGGCGGTGTCGGCGGCGCCGCTGCCCGCCTTGTCGGACCGCGCCGCGCAGCCCGCCGCGCCGATGAGGGCCAAAATACCGAGCTGGACGCCGATGGGGTGCTGCATGGGGGGCTCCGCTGGGCCTCGCCGGGGCCGCGCCGGACGGCGGGGGGCCGTCGGGCGCGGCTAACCCCCTCGCCTCGCGGCGCCCGCCCGACCGGAGCGCCCGCCGCAGGCGGGGTCGGCGCCAGCCGACCGAGCCCGAAGGGGCGAGCGCGGAGGGGGGGCGCGAGGCGCCCACCGCCGCCCCAAAGCCCGCGGAACCAGGGCGCGATCTTAGGGTGTGAGGTGTGCCAGCTCGTCGGGGCGCAGGCCGGCCAAGAAGCGGCAGCAGCGGGTGTGCTCCTCCCACTCCGACCAGCCGGTGGCCTCGACGTGATCGCCCTTGCCGAGCCGCTCTTCGGCGGTGGGCGCGTCGCCGGGCAGGCAGCTGCGCGGGCCCTCGACCCGGGCCGCCGGCCACAGATCGCCCACCGCTTCGACGAAGCCGCGGGCCGACCGCAGGGCGCTGTTGGGGTCGTAGCCAGGCAGGCCGGCCATGTCGGTGAGGCCCTCGACCACGCGCAGAAAGAGCCCGGGGCCGTGCAGATCGACGAGCTGCAGCCGACGCTCGCCCGCCGCGCGCATCACCACCTCGTCGCGGCGCCCGTGCGCGAGGCCGCGGCCCGCCCGGTAGCTGCGGAGCACCACCTCGCCGGGCACCACCACCCGCACCGCATCGGCGAGCAGGCTGAGGGCATCGCCCCGAAGGCTGGGGTTGAGGCCTGGTTCGGGCGGGAGCAGCCAGGCCAGCGCCCGGCTCACCAACAGGCGCCGCCCCGGGCTGCCGGCCAGCACCGCCGCCGGCGCCTCGACCGACTGGAGCTGGGCCCGGGCGACCACCACCGCGGCCAGGCCCACGTGCTCGCGGAGGCGCTGCGCGAGGACAGCGAGCTTGGCGGCGTCTTCGTGCCGGAGGGCCACGCGGGGGTGCCGGCTGACGGCCACGAGGCGGGCCGTGACCCCATCGACCCCGAGCGCCTCGGCCACCTTGGGGGCGCGGCTGACGTCGGCGGGCCCCTCGGC
>CANHON010000457.1 GCA_947462115.1 Deltaproteobacteria bacterium
GGCTGCAGGCCGGCCGAGCCGGGCGGACGGCGACCCGGGGGCCGAAGGCCAGCGGGGCGCGGGCCGGGGCCCCGGCGACGCCCGGGCGGGCGCGCGTCTGGCGCCCAAGGTGCCCTCAGCGACGTTGATCAGCCGCTGCAGTCGGCGCTGAGGGTGAAGGGCTCCTCTTCGCCAGCGGCGCCCTCGACGATGATCACGTAGCGGGACGGCTCGTTGTTCCAGATCTGGACGCTGCCGCCGCCCGCGCCCACGTCGCCCTCGCACTCGATGATGGAGACGCCGCTGCGCAGGCAGCTCTCGTCGCTGACCCAGTAGGCGGCGAACAGATCGAGGTCGGCGCAGGGGCTGTCGAGCGCGATGGTGACGAAGCCGGTGCCGGGGTGATCGAAGCCGAACATTCGCTCTGGACCGCGGTAGGCGCTGCTGCCGACGACCTCGCAGCCCCAGGAGCTCGCGTAGTCGGCGCCGCTGAGCTGCTCGGTGCCGCCGGTGGTGACGGTGGTGATGGCCTCGCCGCAGCCGAGCTCGGCGGTGGTGCAGGAGCGCTCGTCGATGGGCAAGGGGCTCGGCGGGTCGTCGCAGATGGGATCGGCGTCTGCGTCGGTGTCCGCGTCTGCGTCGGCGTCCGCGTCGGCGTCCGCGTCGGCGTCGCTGTCCGAATCGGCGTCGCTGTCGGCGTCGGCGTCGCTGTCGGCGTCGGCGTCGGCCTCGTCGATCACGGTCGGGGCGGTGTCTTTGTCGGCGTCGATCCAGCCACAAGCGGGGGAGATCAGCGCGATGAGGGCCGCGACGAAGCGGGGGGTCGAGGGGCGCATGGGGGCTCCGGGTGCGCGGTCGGCCCGAGGGTAGCAGCCGGCGGGCCGGTTGGGGCTCCGCGGCGGCTCAAAGGCGACCGGCCACGAGGTAGCCCGCCACCGCCAGCACCTCGCGGAGGGCCCCGCGCACCCGCACGCGCGCCGCCGGACGGCTGCCGGCGGCCTCGGCCTCGGCGAAGTGGCGGGCGAAGACCCGGCGCGCCCGGAAGGTGTGGTACGCGTCGGTCACGACCAGCACCCGGGCGGCGGGCAGGCCCTGCTCCTTGGCGAGGGCAGCGGCGTAGGCGGCGTTCTCCTCGGTGGAGGTGCTCTCTGCCTCGCGCAGGACCGCCGCTTCCGGCAGGCCGCGGGCGAGGGCGTAGGCGGCGGCGGCCTCGGCTTCGGAGGGGGGGAAGTCGCCGATGCCTCCGGTGAACATGACCTTGGGCGCGTGGCCTTGGGCGTAGAGGCGGACGGCGTGGTCTACCCGGCGCTGGAGGGCCAAGGAGGGCTGGCCGTCCGGCCGAACCCGGCAGCCCGCGACGATGATGAGATCGTAGGCGCCCGCCGGCGGGCGGCCGCCGTGCTGGTCGAGCGCGAGGGCGGCGCCCAGCCAGGCGACGATGATCAGCATGGGGACGATGAGAACGGCGGGGAGCATCGAAGCGGACCGGTGCATGGGGGGCCTCCGCTCCGGCGGCAGGCAAGGTTCGTGCCAGGTGCGGCGCGGGTTGAACTCTACAGATCATCGCGGGGGCGCGGCGGGCGGCCGGCGCGCTGCGTCCGGGGCCCCTCGGCCGGGGCGGCAGCGCCCGGGAACCGCTGGGCGAAGGCGAGTGAGATTGACGTGCTGCGCGCTGATGTGCAGCGATTGGGGCCGCCAATCGCCGGGCGGGCCCACCCCAGCGCGGCCCGCCGTGCTAAGAGGGCTCGGCATGGCCACCTCCCCGCGCTCCGCGCCCCGGCTCCCGCTCTTTGCGAGATGGTGTTTATGAGCTTCAAGCCGCGTTGCCCCAAGTGCAGCTCCTTCAACCTCGACATGGAGCAAGACCAGCGGGCCTTCCTTGGGGGTGGGCGGCATCAAGTCATGCTGCACTGCTACAAGTGCGGCATGGTCATCTATGGCGAGGACAAGATCAAAGAAGAGGTCCAACGCCAGTTTGAGGAGTGGGAGCGCGAGCAGCGGGAGCTCGCCGCCCGGCGCGGTCGTCCGGCCCCGCCGCGCAAGGCCCCGCCGGCGCCGCCGCCCGGTCGGGAGCGCCCCGCCCAGCCCATGTCGCCCTTCCCGCTGTCCGACGCCAGCTTGATGGCCGAGCTGGACGATGAAGACGACAGCGGCGATCTGCCGGCGCCGCCCCGGCGGCTGGAGCGCGCCAAGGCCGAGGAGCCGAAGGGCGCCGAGCCGAAGTCGGCCGCCAAGGCCGAGCCTGCCCGCCCCGCGAAGGCAGAGGCCGCGCGGTCCGACGCCGTGAAGGCGCCCGCGGCGAAGGCGCCGGCCGCAGCAGCGAAGGCGCCGGCCGAAGCGCCCAAGGCTGTGAGCGAAGCGCCCAAGTCTGTGAGCGAGGCGGCCAAGGCCCCGGTCGAGGTGGCGGCGGAGCGGCCCGTCCCGGATGAGGCGGTCGCCGCCCGGATCAAGGACAAGCAGCCCGCCTTCTTGCGGGATCGGGAGGCCCGCCGTGCCGCCCGCCTCGCCCGCCAGGCCGCCGAGGCCGCCGCCGCTGGGGTGGAGCTGACCTCGGTAGAAGCGGCGGAGGGCTCGGCTTCGTCGGAGGCGCCGGCCGAAGCGCCCCTGGCCGAGGTCGCCGCTGCGCCCGTCCTTTCCCCGCAGGCCGAGGCTGCGCCGGTTGAGGCCGCCCCCGTCCAGGCCGCGCCGGTCGAAGCGCCGGCGGAAGCAACGGTGGATGCCGCGCCGGTGGATGCCGCGCCGGTCGAGGCTGCGCCGGTCGAGGCCGCGCCGGTCGAGGCCGCGCCGGTCGAGCTGACCGAGGGCTTCGCGCGGGCGCTCGAGGTGCTGAGCGCCCCGCTGGTCGATGGAGTGGAAGATACCGGCCCGGCGTCCTCGGTGGAGCCGAGCGCGCCGGATGGCGAGGCGGAGGCCGACAGCGAGGCGGTCGCCGCGGCGCTGGAGCCGGAGCTCGAGGAGGGCACCGGCGCCAAGGCCGCCGCCAAGAAGCGCAAGCCGGCGGCGCCCAAGGCCCCGAAGGCCCCGAAGGCGGCCGCCGAGCCCAAGCAGCTGTCGCTGGGCCTGAGCGATGAGGAGGCCGACGACGACTTTGACGGCCCCGCCGTTTATCTCGAGGACGGCAGCCTCAAGTGCACCTGGTCGGGCTGCGTCAACCCGGTGCGCCCGGGCTCCAAGTACTGCTCGCGCAACTGCAGCAACAAGAACGCCCGCGCCCGGCACGCCCACCGAAAGAAGCGGGACCCCTCGGCTGAAGGGTCGGCCGCCGAAGCCGAGGCCGAGGCGGAGGCGTGAGCGAGGCCGACCAGCTCAGCGCCTATGACGCGCTGGGCGGGGAGCCGGCGCTGCGGGCGATGGTGGCGCGCTTCTACCGGCTGATGGCCTCCGAGCCGGGCTTCGCGGCCTTGATGGCGGTGCACGACCCCGACACCAGCCGGGCCGAGCAGCGCCTGTTCGAGTTCTTGTCGGGGCGCCTCGGCGGGCCGGACCTCTACATCCAGCGGCACGGGCACCCCCGCCTGCGGATGCGGCACCTGCCCTTCGCCATCGGCCCGACCGAGCGCGATCAGTGGGTGGCCTGCATGGACCAGGCGATGCGCGAGACGGGCGTGCACGACGTTGTTCGCGCGCTGCTCAACGAGTTCTTCACCGCGGTCGCCGCCAACATGCAGAACCGCGACTGAGCGCCGCGGCGCTGCGCCACGACAGCCGCCGCGCGACCGGCGACCGCGGGCGTCCTCCCGGGCGTCCTCCTGGGCGAGCGAGGGGCGCCGCGCCTTGATACGACGCGGTCGCAATGAGGGCCTCCC
>CANHON010000458.1 GCA_947462115.1 Deltaproteobacteria bacterium
GCCGTCCTCGGTCACGCCTTGGGCGCGCAGGTAGCCCCGGGTCTTCTCCAGCCACTCCCGGCTGTCGTCCACCGAGTGCACGCGGGGCGGGGCGGCCTGCTGGGCGGCCACGGCCCGCAGCACATAGGACGTAAAACCGGAGCCGAGATCGATGACCGCGGCCGGCGCCGTGCCCTGCACCAACCCGATGATCAGCCCCACGAGCTCCAGCGAGGCGGCGTGGACGGGGTGGCCGACCTCCCGGCAGTAGCGGGCGTGATCGGCGGCAAAAGGCTCGGCGAGGGACAGCAGCCGCCCCTCCAGCCCACCGAGGGACGGCACCGCCGCGACCACCAGCGGCCAGTCGGCCCGCGACCGGCGCAGCTCGGCGGGCGACAGGTCCGCCGCCCGCCGCTTGACGCGCACCACACCGCTCTGGATCCCTCGGCGCAGCAGCGCCCCCACCCCTCGGCTCGCGCCCTCTGCCTTCATGCCTGACCCCCGATTGCGTGGTGCGGCGGGCGGACCGGGCCGCGCGCTCGGCTCCCCTTTCGCCCCGGAGCCCCGGCCCGTCAAGCCGGGCCGAGCTTGCACCCGCTTGCCGACTGGGGGATGCTCGATCTCCCCCGCCCAGGCCGAGCCCCCGTGCCCCGCGCCGCCCGCAAGCGCCCGTAATTCCGCCCACCTCCACAGTGGGTGATGAGCGTAGCGGCCCGCGCCGAATGACCGCGCAGGGCCGAGGCGCCGCGCGCGCCCCGCTGGGGGTAGCTTGAACGAAGAGCATCCGATGAGCATTGACCGAGACCCCGACCCGACGCGCGCGGCCGACGCCGAGGCCGCACGGCCCGAAGCGCAGGGCGCGGCCGGTCCCGAGCCCGTGTTGACCGCCTCCGAGACCGCGGCCATCGAGGCAGCGTTTCGGGAGGAGCTGCGCGCCGAGCACGAGGCCCGCCTCGAGAAGCTCAAGGCGCAGAAGGAGCGCGCCCGCTCCGCCGCCCGCGAGGGGCGCGAGAACGCCCGGATGCTGGCCGAGAACACCGTCAAGGAGCGGCTTCGCGAGCAGTTCCAAAAGGAGAACGGCTACAAGCGGTACACCGACTCGACGGGCCGGGAGTTCTGGCTCCCGCCGGAGGAGTACGCCTTCCGCATGAAGCGCCGCGAGGGGCGGCAGCGCAACCGCATCCTCGAGCCCGCCGAGCTGAACAAGCGCCGCATCTGGTTGTTCTACGTGGGCTTGTTCTTCCTCGCGGTGCTCGTCGGCGCGATGATCGCCCGCTAGGGGCGGAGGTGAGCATGCCCCAGCCCGAGCCTTCGACGGCCCCGCGCCCGCCCCGGGTGTCGGTCATCGTGCCCACCCTCAACCGGCGGGCCGACCTCCTGGACTTCTGCGGGTCCTTGCTCGCCCAGACGGTGCGCCCGCACGAGCTGATCGTCGTGGACGCCGGCCAAGTGCCGGACATGGAGGCGGCGCTGCAGGCGGCCCTCGCCGGCAGCGGGGTCGCGCTCGTCTACCGCAAGAGCCGAGCGGGCACCTCGCTCCAGCGAAACATCGCGCTGGAGCTGGTCTCGGGCGAGTTTGTGCTGCTGTGCGACGACGACCTGCTGCTCGAGCCGCCCTACATCGAGCGCAGCCTCGAGGCCATGATCACGCCACTGCAGCCGCCGGTCGGCTGCGTCCTCGGCACCTTTAGCAGCCCCGGTCGGCCCCGCGGCTGGCGGCAGCGCTACTTCAAGGCCTTCCGCATGACCCACGCCGCCGAGGGCGACAAGCCGCACCAGACGCGCATCGGCACCGTGCGCTGGCTGGTGGCGCCGAGCAAGGTCGTGCAGATCCCGGTGGCCAGCGGCGGCCGCACGCTGTACCGCACCGCGTGTTTTGAGGGCGAGCGCTTCGACGAGTTCTTGCCCGGCTACACCCTCAACGAAGATGTCGAGCTGAGCTACCGCATCGCCAAGCGCTGGAGCATCGTGCAGACCCCCCACGCCCGCTGCTTTCACAAGCGGAGCGGCGAGGGGCGGGTGGACTACGGGGATCGCGTCAGCCGGCTCATCTACAGCCAGTTCTACTTCTTCGGCAAGCACGCCAAGAAGGGGCCCATCGAGCTCACCGAGTTCGTCTGGAATAACGTCGGCACCGCTATTTTCTACACCGGCTTCGGCCTGGCCAAAGGTAAGCCCAGCGAGGCCAAGGCCGTGCTCCGGGGCATCGCCAAGGGCTATGGGCGCTGCCTCAGACAGCTCCGCGGCCTGGAGCAGCGGTGAAGGCCCGCCGCAGGCCCATCCTCGGGGGGATGCTCCTGCTCGCCGCGGCCGCCGGCGCCGCGCCCCGCCCGGCCGAGCGCGGGGCCCCGCTCGGTCCCCTCCTCAACCTCCCGCGCTGCACGCCCGACCCGGCCGCCGCCTGCTGGGACCAAGCCCCGACCCTGGCGCGCTGGGCGCCGGGCGTGGGCCTGGAGGCCGAGGCGGTCATCCTCGACCCGCCCGCCCGGCTCGCCTGGGACAAAGACGGTCTGCTGCTGCACATCCCGAGCCTGCCACCCCAGAGCAACGTGGAGTGGGGCGTGGCCGCCAAGGGGCAGCGCCTGGCCCAGGTCGTCCCCGGGCGGGCCGAGGCCGCGGGCGTCCACCGGCTCGCCACCCCGAAGGCACCGACCGCCTCCCAAGAGCTGGAGCTGGTGATCGGCCTCCGCGGACCGATCGACCGCGGCACGGGCGTCCGATTCCCCGCCGACGCGGGACCCGGCCGCCCCACCCGGCTGGCCCACCTGCTGCTGACGGAGGCCGGCGGCCTCGACCTGCCCTTCTCCGTGGAGCCGCCCGGGCTGCCCCAGACCGGGGGGCCTTCCGGGGCCGCCCTGGTGGCCACCGCGCCCGGCGCCGCGCTCCGGGCCGAGCTCGACGAGGTGGCGCCGCCCCTGGGCAGCCGGGGCCCCGAGGCGCCGTGGTCGGTCGAGGGCAAGGAGCGCTTGTCGATCCCCGCCCCGCCGAGCTCGGGCTGGCTGCAGATCTCCGCACAGTGGCCGATGGCCGGCGGCGTGTTGGCCGACCAGCGCGCCATTCAGCACTACATCGAGGTGCCAGGGCCCGCCGGCCTGCGCTACCCCGACGCGCCCGTGCCGCCCCCGCTCGCCGCCACGCCCGCGGCCGGGGCGCCCTTCCGCGCGGCCGCTGGCCTCAGCCTCTGCGGCCCCGCGGCCTGGGGGCCCACCTTGGACGTGGTGCGCGCAGAGTGGGCCCGGGTGGTGGGGCAGCCGCTGGGCGAAGGGGGCCGATGCTCCCTGCGCTTCACGGAGGACCCCGCCCTCGAACCCGAGGCCCTGGAGCTGCGCCTGAGCGCCAAGGGCGCGGAGGTCCGGGCGAACAGCCGCCGCGCCGCGCTGTGGGCGGGCCTGCTGCTCGTCGATCACATCGGCCCAGACGGCGTCGGCGCGCCGCTGAACCTCCGCGACAGCCCGGCCATCCCGCGCCGGATCCTCTACCGCTCGCTCAACACCAAGGCGGTGCGCGGGTGGAGCCTCGAAGACGAGCGCCTGTTCCTCCGGCAGATCGTCAGCCGCGGCCGCTACAACGAGGTGCAGTACGGGCTCAACGACAGCATGGCGGTGCCCGGCTTCGACGCGATGGCCCACAGCCGTGCCCTCAAGCCCGCGGACCTCGCCCTGCTGCTCAGCGATCTCAAAGACATGGGCATCGAGGCGGTCCCGGCCATCAACAGCCCCGACCACACCGACTGGATGATCTCGGCGTGGCCCGAGCTCACCGAGGACGTCAACCACACGCTCATCGACGTCCGGCACCCCGAGGCC
>CANHON010000459.1 GCA_947462115.1 Deltaproteobacteria bacterium
AGGGTGCGGTCGCGGCGCTCTTTGGCGATCTCGGGGTGCTTTTCGGGGGAGAAGCGGCCCGGGGCCGGCAGGATGCTCGCGAGGGTGGCGGCCTGGGACAGGTCCATGTCGCGGGCGCTCAGGCCGTAGTAGTACCAAGACGCCGCTTCGAAGCCGCAGATGCTCATGGAGCCGTCTTGGCCGAGGTAAGGAGCGTCGAGGTAGATCTGCAGCACGGCGTCTTTGCCGAGCTCGGTGTCGAGCGCCACCGCCGCCATCGCCTCGCGCAGCTTGCGCTCCAGCGTCTTCTCTTTGTCTTGGGTGAGGTTGCGGACCACCTGCATGGTCAGCGTGCTCGCGCCTTGCTGCACGCCCGAGCCGCGGGTGTTGGCCACCGCCGCCCGCACCGCGCCGCTGATATTGACGCCGTGGTGGGCGTAGTACTCGCGATCCTCGGCCGCGAGCAGGGCGGCGATGAGGTGGGGCGGCGCTTCGGCCAGCGGCAGGTGCCAGCGCAGCTCGGCGTCCGGCCCCATCAGGGTGCCGATCTGCAGGGGCTCGAGCGCGAGGGGCCGGGTCCAGCCCTTGTTGCCGGAGGGCTGGAGGCCCTCGGGGAAAACACCGCCCCGCAGGTTCACCTCGGCGGTCTTGGTGCAGACCTCACCGGGGTTCTTGGGCGGACAGGCCTCTTTGTAGGCCCGGACCCGGGCCTCGAGCACGAGGCGCTCCTTGGAGGTGCCCTCCAGCGGCACCGAATCGCTCCACACCCGCCCCGGGAAGCTCCAGCCGGGGTGCGCGACCTCGTGGCGCTGGTGGGCGGTGGCCATGGCGACCGCCTCGTCCCGGGCGGCGATCCAGCGGGGCCAGGCGACCACCGCGAAGGTCACGCCAAAGCCGACCACAAACATGAGCAGACCGCGGAGCAAGCCCGCCAAGATCCGCATCGGCAAGGAACGGCGCGACGACAACCTCTTCCCCCAGCGGGCCGCGATCGCCAGCCCCGTGCACCGGCCCCTGATATTCCAGGGCGTCCACCTTTGCCCCCCTGCGGCCCTGCGGGCGCCGACGCCGACGGGCAAGTTCACACGCTGGCGCCCCCTCAGCCCCGCGGGACCGTGTCGGCGGCCCGGCGGGTTAGACCGAGGCTTGTCCCCCACTCCCAGAGGGCCGCGGAGCTCCTCGGCTGGAGATAGCTTGCGATCTCGGCCGCTCTACGAGAAGCTCCGGAACTTCACGCAGGCGACCGGCACCACGGTGTTCGTGGTGCTGTTCTTCTTTGGTCCGAGCCTGATGCTGGGCTGGCGGCCCGAGATCCCGGTCTTCGACTACCCGGAGGCGCCGCCCCGGGCCGTGGTCTACCTCCAGAACATCCCCGACGCCGACCTCGACGCCGAGGTGGTGGACGATCTGGGCGAGGTGGAAGAGGAGGCGGCCGAGGAGGCGGAGCCCGCGCCGTCCAGCCCCGCGCCCACGCCGACCCCCGCGCCGCCGGCCGAGGCACCGCCGCCCGAGCCCGCCCCTGTGCCCGAGGACGCCATCGTGCTGGTGGCCCCCGCCGAGGCGCCGCCGGAGGAGCCCGAGGAGATCCCCGAGCTCCAGGACGACGTGGTCGCCTCGCTCGATGACCTGCTCGACGACGAAGACGCGGAGGGCAACCAGGAGGCCCAAGCCAGCGACGACGAGGCGAGCCCGCTCTCCAGGGCCAAGAAGCGGAAGGGGCGCAAGGCCCGCAAGAAGAAGAGCAAGGCCGAGTGCCAGCCCGACGTCCCCGGCGTCGAGGCGCTGGGGAACGACCAGTACACCGTCGAGCGCAATATTGTCGACTACTACGCCTCGCACTTGATGGAGGCCGCCCGCCTCGCCTACGTGGTCTGGGCCAAGGACCCGGCGGGCGACACCATCGGCTTCAAGGTCGTGCGGATCACCTGCGGGAGCGTGCTGCACGAGGCCGGCTTCAAGAACGGCGACATCATCCTGTCGGTCAACAACCGCTCGGTGCGGAGCATCCCGAGGGCGCTGCTCGCCTACCGCGATCTGCGGAAGAAGCGGCGCCTCAAGGTCTACATCGAGCGCCGCGGCGTGGGGCCGATGGTGCTCGAGTACCGCTTGCTCTAAAGCGGCGGTCTGCGGGCTTAGTCGCGCAGGTAGGGGTAGCCGAGCGGCTTGACCACGAAGACCGAGCAGGGCGCGCGGTGAACGAGGCGCTCGCTGGCGCTGCCGAGCAGGGCGCCCTTGATGCCGCCGGGGCCGCCGTGGGTGCCGACGACAACGACGTCCACCTGCTGATCGTCGATGATCTGCAGGCAGACATCCAGCCAGTCGCCGCCGCTGACGAAGGTGCGCACCGTCGGGCTGCGCAGGGTGTGGCCGGCGTCGAGGGCCCGCTGCTGCTCCTTGGCGATGGCGGCGGTGAGCGAGCGCTCGTCCTCCTCGATGGCGTTCATGATGGCGTTGTCGTGGGGGTGCGTCTCGATGCGCGTGCGCAGCTCGCGGTCCAGGCCCTCGCGCACGTGGAGCACGACCAGCTCGGCGCCGGCGTGCTCGTTCGCCAGCTGCAGCGCGACGGAGATGGCGGCGTCTGCGACCTCGGTGAAGTCGACGGGCACGAGGATGCGGTGGATCTTGAACATGGCGGCCTCCGGACGCGCCCCTGGGCGCTGGGTTGGGGACGGCCTTGAGCAAGGCCCGTGCCAAGCCCCTCCCTGCGCTGCCCAGGCCGCTTGACGCGGCGGTGGAGGCCCCGTTTTGCCGGGGAGTGTGCGCTTTGGCGCAGTCGGCTGGGCCAGATGCCCGTCGAGGTGGGCGCGCGGGCTTGGGTTATCGGGCAGCATGCCTGACCGCGCCGACGACCCCTTCGCTCCGCCCTTGGTCCTCCCGCCGAGCCCCAGCGCCGCTGACATGGCGCGGCTCGACGCGCTGATGGCGCCCCTCCGCGCGCTGTTTCGGCCGAGCTTCGATGGCTGGGCCAACCTGCCGCGGGAGCGTCCGCTGCTGTTCGTGGGCAACCACACGCTGTACGGGGTCATCGACAGCCCGCACCTGCTGCTCGAGGTCTACAAGCGCGAGGGCCTGCTGCTGCGGGGCCTCGGAGATCACGCCCACTGGGCCATCCCCGGCTGGCGCGAGCTGCTGAGCCGCTTCGGCGCGGTGGACGGCACGCCCGAGGTCTGCTCGGCGGTCTTCGGTGCCGGCGGCAGCGTGCTGGTGTTCCCCGGCGGCGCCCGGGAGGCCTTCAAAAAGAACGACGAGCGCTACCGGCTGCTGTGGGGGGAGCGCCTCGGCTTCGCCCGCCTCGCCATCGAGCACCGGGTGACCATCGTGCCCTTCGCGGCCGTCGGCGCCGACGAGATCTTCGGCGAGACCGTCGACCGCGACGCCCTGATGACCGGCCCCCTGGGCGGCACGCTCGAAGCGCTCCGCATCCGGCCGGACCTGCTCATGCCGCTCCCCCGGATCTGGGGCCCCGACGGCGCGCCGCGGCCCCAGCGGCTGTACTTCCGCTTCTGTCCCCCGGTGGCCACGCGGCACTTTGGCGGCGTGGTCAGCGATGAGACCGCGGTGGAGGTGCGCGAGCAGACCCGAGTGGCCATCGAAGAGGGCATCGGCGGGCTGATGCGCCTGCGCGAAGCCGACCCGATGGCCGACTTCTCGCGCTACGTCGGCCGGCAGCTCGGCGGCGGCCTGGCCCGCCTGCTCAAGGGCAGGTCGGGCTCCGGCGACGGCGCTTAGCTGGGGTCGGCCTTCGGCGTGGTGGGGCCGGCCGGCGGCAGCTCGGGCGCCTTGACGTAGTCGGCGTTGACCGTGCC
>CANHON010000460.1 GCA_947462115.1 Deltaproteobacteria bacterium
CGGGCGCAGCTTGCTCGACACCCTCGACGATCTCCACCGTGAACATGGCCTGTTCGTCAATATTTTGATGAACATGACCATGCGTGGGGCGGCGGGGCGGGCCCAGATCCAGGCCGTCTCCGCGGGCCTGCGGGCCGCGCCCCCCGAGCACTTGGGCGGGCGCCGTGTGCTGCGCTTCGCCGACCGGCGCGACCCCACCGGCCCGCTCGGCCCCCACCTCTCCGAGACCGACCGCGTGGGGCGGGACGTGCTGGTGTGGTGGCTGGAGGGCGGCGCGCGACTCGTCCTGCGCCCCAGCGGCACAGAGCCCAAAAGCAAGCTCTATGTTGAGCTTCGGGCCGATTGTACGAGCGGGCCCCTCGGCCCTCAGCGGGAGGCCCTCTCCGCCGACGCCTGGGCATTGGCCGAGGCCGCGCTGCTGGACGTGCTCGCCGTCGCCGGCCTCCGCCCGCCCCGCTGGACCTTGGGCTGCAGCGACCTGCTGTCCATCGAGGACAAGCTGGACCTCGCCGCGTGGTGGCCCGGGTGGTTCGCCGCGGGGCGATCCGCCGAGCTGCAGGCCTCGCGAGGCGCTTTGAACGCCCTGCTTCGGCGGTATGGGCCCTTTGGTCCCGCGCTGTGCCGGGGCGGCCTCCTGCGCTGGGCCGAGGCGGAGGGGCCGGCGACGGCGGCGGCGGTGCGGGCCCTCCTGGCCACCCCCGAGGACCCTGACCAAGACCCCAACGGCTGACCCATTTGGGTTGGCCGATGGCGGCCGTGCTCCAGGTCGAAGGCCCGTTCGAGCCCAGGGTCGGCGCCCGACCCTGCCTCCGAGCCCGCGGGTCCCGCTCCGGCGAATCCGTCCGCAATAGCGATTTCTGCGGGTTTCTACGCCCCTCGGCCGCCCCCGCTTTGCGCTACTGTAGGGGTGCGTTGGGGCCGAGCCCTGCTGTCGTATGCGGAGAGTCCCCTAGTGCACTGTTGGTCTGCGTCCGGTGTCCGATGACCCATTTGAACCCCTCGGAGACGCCATGCTGACCTCTGACCCGCGCACCGTCTCCTTGGACGCCGACCCGCTCCTGGCCCAAGACCAACGAACGGACGCCGAGAGCATCACCGCTGCCCTGCAGGCCTGCGCGCTGATCGGGCGCGCGCACCGAGCGGTGTGTGACGGGCAGCTCTGGGCCGCGCGGATCGGCCTGGAGCCGGGTGCCCTGCCCTCCCTCCACGTTCAGCTCATCCGCGACGCCACCAGCCCGCCGGCCTTCCCCGAGCGCCCGCGCCAGCTGCGGCTGTGGGTCGACACCGGCAGCGTGATCTGGCGCTTTGAGGTGCGCTGCCTCGAGGAGCTCAGCCCCGGCCGCTGGCGGGTGAGCCGGCCCACCGTGGTGGAGGCCGAGCGCTAAGTTCGGCGCGCCCTAGGTGCCCGGCGCCCAGCGGTGCCCCCGCGGTCCGTCGAGCCCCCGCTCCCGCCGGAGGTAGCCCAAGAAGGGGTTGGTGCTGAGCTCGACCGCCAAGGTGGTCATCGGGCCGTGCCCGCTGTGCACCCGCAGGTGCAGGGGCAGCTCCATCAACCGGCGCAGGCTCTGGACCGCGAGGGCCGGGTCCGAGAGCGGAAAGTCGGTGCGACCGACGCTCCCTGCGAAAATGGTGTCACCCACGATGATGTCCTCGTCGGTGTACCAGCAGCCCTGGCCTGGGGTGTGCCCGGGCGTGCTCAGGAAGCGCAGGGTGGTCTCGCCGAGCTGAACGCTCTGCCCGTCGTGGATCTCGTGATCGATCCGCCCACAGGGCCGGTCCAGGTGCGGCATGCCGAACATGCGGCCCTGCATCGGCAAGGTCTCGAACAGCGGCCGGTCGAGGGCGGGCATCCACGTGGGCGCGTCGTAGCGCGCCTGCAGCAAGCTGAGCGCGCCCGCGTGATCGATGTGGGTGTGCGTCAACAAGATCAGGTGGATGTTCGGCTCTGGCCGCAGGGCGGCGAGGCGCCGCAGCAGCTCATCGTCCTCGCCGGTGTCGACGATGGCCGAGAGGCCGGTGGCCTCGTCGGTCAACAGATAGGTGTTGACCTGGAACATACCGACGGTGATGCACTTGACCTGCATGATGTGCTCGCGGGCGGGCCCGGCTGGCTCAGTCGGCCGCCGCGGTCAGGTTGAAGTTCACGTCGCAGGGGAAGCTGTAGCCGGCGAGCTCCGCCCAGGAGCAGTCTCCGCCGGAGCACTGCACGTTGAGCGCGTAGTTGGAGTCCATCTGGTTGTTGGCGTCGAAGCGGCCGTTGACCACGAGGCCGGTCACCAGAGTGACGTCGTAGTCGTCAATCGGCTGGGCGTCGTTGATGACCGAGCAGGCGAAGCTGTGGTCGGGCTCCGACCAGGTGCAGGGGTGGTCCCCGGTGGTGGTGCCGTCGAGGTTGAGCGTGAACGCGCCGCTGCCCGTGACCGTGAGGGTGAAGCCCGCGCCGCTGCTGCCGCCGCCCACGTCGGCCCCGCAGCTGTCGGAGATGAGGCTGCCGCCGGTGTAGGTCCAGTGGCCGGTCACGGGCTCCCAGGCCGCGGTGCCGTCCCCGCCGCCGTCCGCGCCGCCGTCCGCGCCGCCATCGGCCGTGCCCTCGCCGCCCTCACCGCCCTCCGCTCCGCCGTCGGCGCTGCCGTCGCCGGCCCCATCGCCGCTGGTGCCGTCGGTCGAACCTCCGGAGTCTTTGCCCCCGTCCAGCTCGCCGAGGGGGGTGCAGGCCCCCAACCAAAGGGCACATAGGGTAGATGTGCCGAGGGTAGAAGTGCCGAGGGTAGAGATGCCGAGGGCGTGCTGGCGCATGGGTGCTCCTACTGGGCGGCGTCGTTCGCGCGGGGGCCCAGCATACACCGGCTCGGCGGCCCCGAACGTCTCCTGCGCTGAGGCCCGACCATGAACCCCGTTTCGGCTCTTCTTTTGATCCTCGCTGGCGTTGTTTTCGCTGTTGGTCAGCTCATGCCGGCCCACCCGATCAACGTGGCGCGCGTCGAGCTCGACGGGGGACTGCCGCTCCCCCTCGCCTCCCTGCTGGGGCTCGCCGGCCTCGCGCTCGCTGGCCTCGGCTGGGTCCAGGGCCGAGGCAGGCGGGGTGCGCGCGCCGCCGCCCGGTCGCCCCGGCCCGCCGCTGGGCCGATCGATACGAGCGGCGACTGGATGGCGCAGCTCCGCGCCCGTGCCCGCGCGCTGCCGATGGAGCCCGGCGCGAGCCTGCTGCTGGACGGGGCCCGGGGCGCCGCGCTCTGCCTTCGGGTCGAGGGCGCGCCGCCGGGTCGGGTGCAGCGCGCCGTGGAGCAGCTCGGCGCCTTCATCGCGACGGGGCCGCTGCCGCCGCGGGTGCGGGTCGAGCTCGTGCGCTGCGAGCCGCCGCCGAGCCCCTGGCAGCACCTCGTGGCGCGGGCCCTGGGCGAGCACCTCGACCGCGGGGCCTTCAAGGTCGTGCCCCACGCCGACGCTGTGGACGTGCTGTTCTTGCAGCCGGACCCCTGCTGGAGCGAGCGCTGAGGCCGAGGGCTCAGCCCCGCAAGCGCTGCTGGTAGCCGGCGATCCCGATGAGCAGGTCGTCGATGCGCTCGGCGGGCAAGGTCTCGCAGGCGTAGGCCAGCGCGCGCTCCACGAGGTCGAGCAGGCTCGCGTCGAGCACCGTGCGCCGCTCGGCTTCGGGCAGGCGGCGGAGGTTGCTGAGGATGAGCCCGAGGTCGAAGCGACCGTCTAGGGCGGTGTTCACGTGGCTGAACAGCCGTCGGCCGGAGCCCGAGGTCCCCTCCAGCAGCACCTGCACGGCGGC
>CANHON010000461.1 GCA_947462115.1 Deltaproteobacteria bacterium
GCCCGTCGCGGTCCATGAGCACGGCCCCGAGCACCACCGCGAGGCTGTGATCCACCACCGCGTCGGGGAGCTGGCCGGTGGTGACGGTGCGCACGAGCTTGCCCTCGCCGCGCTGCAGCTCGAGCTGCACCGCGCGGCCGGGGTCTTGGGCCGCCAGCCAGGCGTTGAGGTCGGCGCGGCCCTGCACCGGACGGCCATCGACCGAACGGATGACGTCGCCCGGTCGGAGGCCCGCCTCGGCCGCCGCGCTGCCCCCGTGCACCGTCCGGACCTGGGCGGCGCCGACCCGCCCGTTGGCCGCGCGCAGATCGACGTCCACGAGGTCCACCCCGAGCCAGGGCACCTGCACCCGGCCAAACTGCAGCAGGTCGCGGGCCACCTTCATCGCGCGATCCACGGGGATGGCGAAGCCGATGCCCTCGGCGTCCGCCCGCACGGCCGTGTTGATGCCGATGAGCTGGCCGGTCACGTCCAGCAGCGGACCGCCCGAATTGCCGGGGTTGATGCTGGCGTCTGTTTGGATGAAGTCTTGGTAGACCCGCTCATCGGTGCGCAGCGGCCGGCTGGTGGCGCTGATGACCCCGGTGGTGACGGTGTGGCCGAGGCCAAAGGGGTTGCCGATGGCGATCACCGGCTCGCCCAGCAGCAGCCCGGCGCTGCTGCCGACGGGCGCCGCCACGAGGCCGGTGGCCCCGCGGAGCTGCAGCACCGCGAGGTCGAGCTCGGGCGCGACGCCGAGCAGCTCGGCCTCGACCCGCCGCCCGTCGGCGAAGCTCGCGACGATGCGGGTGGCGCGCTCGACGACGTGGGCATTCGTCAAAACAACGCCGACGACGTCAATCACAACACCGCTCCCCTCTGAGCTGCCGCGGGTCTGGCTGCCCCAGAAGGGATCGACCCGGGCCGCCTCGGTGGAGATGGAGACCACCGCGGGCGCCACCCGCTCGACCGCGCGCACGACCTCGGTGCGGCGGGCCGGATCCACCGGCGGGGGCTCCCCTTTGGCGGCCGTCATCGCCCCGTCCGCGGTCGCGCTCGGCCCTGGCGGCTCGCCCGCGGGGTCCGCGGCGGCGGGGGCCCCGGGGCCGCGCTCCGCCCGGTCTGCCCAGGCCCCGACCCCAAAAGTGCCGACCACGCCCAGGCAGACCCCCGCGAGGGCGGCGATGGCGACGATGTCGAGGGTGGGGCGGCGGCGCATCGGCGGCTCCGAGATCGATCCGGTCGGGCCCGCGCGGCCCCGCGGCCCCGCCGATAGGCACCGCCAACGGCCGGACAAGCCCCCCAGGCGCACGGCGGGCCACCGCGTTGGCCGAGGACCGGGTCGCGGGCTACCCTCCGGCGGCCTCCCGGAGCCCCCCTTGACCAACGCCCGTCCGACCCTCCGCGCCGTCGCACTGCTCGTCTGGGCCACGCTCTGCCTGTGCGGGTCGGAGCGCGATGCCAGCGCCGCGCGCCGCCGCCTGTCGGTCGAGGAGCAGTACAACCTCGGCGTGCGCTACAGCAAGCGCGGCTACTACGTCAAAGCCTTGGAAGAATTCAACCGGATCCGCAACAACTTCCGGGACGACCCCTACGCGGTCAAGGCCGAGCTCGCCATCGCCGACGTCTACTACAACAAGGCGGAGTGGGACCAGGCCCGCCTCGCCTACGAGGACTTCATGCGGATGCACCCGCGCCATGAGTCCTTGGACTATGTGGTCCTGCGCATCGGCGAGAGCTACTACAAGAAGGCCCCCAAGATCGCCGCCCGGGACCAGACCTGGACCCGCGAGGCCATCAACGCGCTCGGCGGCTTCGATCGCCGGTTCTCGAGCAGCGAGCACAGCGCTGAGGTCGCCGAGATGCTGGCCGAGTGTCAGCGCCGCTTGGCCCGCAAAGAGCTGCTCATCGCCCGCTTCTACGTCAAACGAAAGGCGTGGCGGTCGGTCGAGGGCCGGGCGCGGGGTCTGCTCGCGGCCTACCCCGAGTCCGAGTACGCGGTCGAGACCATGGCCCTGCTCGCCGAGGCCTACGCCTGGCAGGGCAAGGTGGAGCGCACCGACGAAGTGCTCGCCCGCCTCGCCGAGCTCGCGCCCGAGGAGCACAAGCGGGCGGTCGCCCGTGTCAGCCGCGCGCGGGCGCGGGCCGAGGGCTGATCCCGCACCAGGGCTCACTTCTGGTGCAGGCGCGCCGGGTCCGTCCGAAGACCGGCCGCGAGACCGGGCCCGTACCCATAGCCGGCGGCGTTTTTTCGTCGCAGGATCGCCGCGGGCCGCATAAAAGACGCCGCCAAACCGCCTCGCGCCAGCGGGGCCCGCCGCGCAGCCCTGCGCGAAGCCCGACCGTCGGCGCTCCAGGCGCCCCGGGCTTCCAACACCTACCCTGAGGAGACACCATGACGACCCACAACCTCCGCTTCTTGCTCACCCTCGCGGGCGTGACCCTGCTGGCCTCGGCCTGCGAGATCACCGTCGACGACAAAGACACCGGCTCCGAGGCCGACGCGGACGCCGATGCCGACGCCGACGCCGATGCGGACGCCGATGCGGACGCCGACGCCGACACGGACGCCGACGCCGACGCCGACACCGACACCCCCCCGCCCTTCAGCGCCCTGAGCGCCGACCTCACCATCTACAGTGAGACCGAGGGCTCGGTGAACTGCGACGCCGACTTCGCCATCGTCAGCACCGGCGACATCGACTGCGTGGACTGCGACTTCGCGCTCAGCGTCACCAGCACCACCGTCACCGACCGCTCCGAGGGCTGCACCGTCGCCCCCTACTTCACCTTCCAGGCCGACAACCCCGACGCGGCGGCCGGCATGAAGTTCTACAGCACCTACGAGACCTACGGCTACTACTACAACAACGTCCTGTTCTCGACCTACCAGTACTACGACTACTACTACGGCGAGTACAGCGAGGCCCAGGCCGTTTTGACCTACGAGGGGACCTACGGCACCGCCATCCTCTCCTCGCTCGAAGGCACCACCCTCACGGTCGAGGGCATCCAGGAGCAGGTGGAGTCCATCAGCACCATCCCGGCCGAGTGCGCGACCACCACCTTCGTGGAGATCACGGACCCGAGCGGCCCCACGCCCCACGTGGGCGACGTGCCCTGTGATGGCAGCGCCGCCGACGTGTGGTCGATCGAGACGGTCTCCGGCATGCTCTACACCGTGTGGGCCGACACTGTCGCGGCGGAGTCCTCCTTCGACCCCGTCATGGGCATCTCGGACGACGACGGCACCTGCTTGCTCGGCGCCTCCGACGACGCCTTCGACTGCGCCTTCGTGCCGGAGAGCGGCTACCTCTGCCCGGCCGCGACCTTCGAGGGCACCGGCGGCACGATGAGCGTCTGGGTCTTCGCCAGCAGCGTCGATGCCTGCACCACCGGCTCCTACGTGCTCGGCTGGAACGGCGAGGGCATCACCGCCCCGGCCCCGACCGCGGCCGACGACCAGCCCACCTTCTACAACCTCACCACCACCGTCGACTTCTCGATGACCGGTGAGCTGACCCCCCGCTAAGCGCCACCCCCGGGGGCACCGCCGCGCGCGGGCCCTCGGCTGCGCTCCCGTTGACCCCGCAGGGCCCCGTGCCTTCGCGGGGTCTTTGCTTTGGGGCCTGAGCGAGGCTACTCTTCGCCTTCGTCTTCGCCGAGATCATCGAGCCCATCGAGATCATCGACGTCGTCCATCTGACGGGCGGCCCGCCGGCGGCCCCGCTTGAGGCCGAGATCGAGCTCGGCCCGGAGCTGCTTGGAGATGCCGCCGCGGATGCTGTCCA
>CANHON010000462.1 GCA_947462115.1 Deltaproteobacteria bacterium
CCCTGCTGCTCAGCGATCTCAAAGACATGGGCATCGAGGCGGTCCCGGCCATCAACAGCCCCGACCACACCGACTGGATGATCTCGGCGTGGCCCGAGCTCACCGAGGACGTCAACCACACGCTCATCGACGTCCGGCACCCCGAGGCCCTGCCGCGGATGATGGCCTGGGCCGACGCCTATGTGGCCCTGTTCCCGGAGGCCCGGCGGGTGCACCTCGGCCACGACGAGGTGGATTACCGCTCGGACCGCTACTTCGAGGACGAGCAGAACCCCCGCACCGCAGGCACGCCCCGGGCCCTGCTCCTGGCCGAGGAGCTCACCGCCTGGACCCGTTGGGCCACCGCCAAAGGCCTCAAGGTTGACGTGTGGGACGACATTTTCGTCCCAGAGTGGAACGGCAACAAGGACGGCGCCTGGCGCACCCTCGATCTGATGCCGGAGGACGCGCGGGCGGCGCTCGAGATCATGGCCTGGTCCTCCCTCGGCGACCCCGTTCGGCGCTTCGGCGGCCCAGGCGGGCACCCGGTCAGCCGCGTGCACACTGGCTACCAAGAGTGGAAGCGGGCCGGCATCGAGGCCGACCAAGCGGCGATCGCCGGCGAGGGCCTCGGCGTCTTCTTGCCTTGTCCCTGGCTGAGCTTTGGCAACCCGACCGGGAGCCGCGCGCTGAGCTACCACTTCACCAGCGTGCTGTTGGCCGGCTGGACGGCCTGGCGGCCCGAGCTGGCCCGCGCCGCCATCGCGCCCAGCCTGCTGAGCCTCGCCGGCCACCCCTCGATGCAGCCCGGGCTCCGCGCCCGCGGCCCGGTCGAGCTGCGCGCCCTGCCGGTGGTCGGGGCGCCGCCCGCCGGTCCGAGCCGGGTGCAGTGGCCCGCCTCGGTGTCCACGCTCGGGCTCGCCCAAGCCCCGACCCCCGCCGAGGCCCACCACCAGCGGCCCCTGCGCCTCGCCTCGGGGCCGCTCGCCGGCGTGGACGGGCTGCGCCTGCTCTGGGCCGATCGGCTCGATCACGACGCCGAGCAGGCCCTCCTCGCGCGCACCCGCACCGGCGCCCAGCCCGAGCAGCGGGCCGCGGCGGTCGTGGAGTGGCGCTACGCCGACGGTCAGGTGGCCCAGACCCCCATCGAGCACGGCCTCGACATCGATGTGCTGGACGGCGATCCGCGCGCCGTGAGCCTCTGGCGCACCGCAGGGAGCCTGGGGCTGCCGAGCCCGGAGGCCGCGGCCTTCACCGCCGAAGCCCGCGACCGTCGCCTCTACCGCCGCGACCTGCGCAGCCCGCGCCCCGAGGCCGAGCTGGTTGAGATCAACCTGCTGGTGAACTTTCCCGGCGTCCACGTATTGGTGGCCGCCGCCGCGCTCGAGGTGCCCCGCTGATGCCCGCCCGCCCCAGCCTGTTCGTCGTCGGGGCCCCGAAGTGTGGCACCACCGCCATCACCCGCTACCTCGAGGCCCACCCCGACCTGTTCATGGCCGGGCGCAAGGACCTGCACCCCTTCGGGGCCGACCTGGACTTCCGTCTGCCCAACGGCGCCCCACGGCCGCGCCTCACCGAAGCCGAGCTGCTCCGCCACTTCGAGGCCGCCCCCGCCGGCGCGCTCTGCGCCGAGAGCAGCGTGTGGACGCTCGCCTCGACCGAGGCCGCCGCCGAGATCGCCGCCTTCGCGCCCGGCGGAAAGGCCGTGGTGATGCTGCGGCACCCGGTGGACGCGATGCACGCCCTGTGGACCCAGCTCCGCCTCAACGGCCTCGGCGACGAAGATCAGACGGACTTCGCCGCGGCCCTCGCCCTGGAGCCCGAGCGGGCCGCCGGCCGCCGCTTGCCCAAGGGCACCCCCCTGCCGCTGGCCCTGCGCTACCGCCATGTGGTGCGCTTCGCGGAGCAGCTCCGGCGCTTGCGCGAGGCGCTCGGCGCAAACAACGTCCACGTCATCATTCAGGAGGAGATGCGGGGGCAGACCGAGGCCACGGTCGCCGCGCTCTACGCCTTCGCCGGCCTGCGCCCGATCCCCACGCCCGAGCTCGGCGAGGTCAACACCCACAAGGAGGTGCGGAGCGAGGGGCTGCGGCGCCTGCTGCGTTGGCTCCCCGCGGGGATCAAGGGCCTGCTGCCGGCCAACGCCCGCGCCGAGGCCCGCCGGGCGCTGCGCCGCCTGAACAGCGAGCACCGCCCCCGCGCCGGGATGGACCCCGCGCTGCGCGCCCAGCTCGATCTGGAGCTGCGCCCGGAGATCGAGGCGATGGAGCAGCTGTTGGGCCGGCCGATCCCCGCGTGGCGCCGCCCCGCCCCTTGAGCCGACCGCGACGCACCGGGCTCAGTCGCCGATGGGCCCGAGCGCCGCGCGGCCGATGCTGTAGGCGCCCGGCGTGAGGTCCGCGTGCACGTGGTTGTCGTGGGCGGCGTTGTAGTCGGGCGTCAGCAGGATGTTCCAGAGGGCCTCCTGGTGCCAGGCGGTGGCCTGGTCGCGCAAGAAGCGGGCGGCGGGGTCCGCGGGCCGGGGCTCGTTGTGGGCCCAATCATCCAAGTAGCTGATGTCTCGGCCATCGCTGAAAACCCAGCCCGCGATGTCCACGGCGTCGCCGTAGCCGTGCCGGGAGAGGGTGCGCGTGCCGGCGATCACCCGGCAGTTGTAGGCGCCGAAGTGGCGCATGCCGGTCACGCCCGGGTCGGCGTCGCGGGCGCTGTCGATCGTGTCGACCACCGACAACGCCGCTTCGCAGGCGGTGATCATGCCGAGGGGCTCCGAGCCGCTCGCCCCGAGGAGCGCCACCCCCTTGATCGGCCCCCGGAGGAGAACAGCGTCCTGCACGCTGCACACCGCGCCGTCGGAGCCAGCGGCCACCTCGGGCGGCACCACCGTGGGCTCAAAAGGCGCGCCGGCCGCGGCGAGGGCCCGGTGGCAGTCGCTGAGCGCCGAGGGCCGGTCGGGCAGGCAGGCGTAGCGCACCGTCTCCGGCTCGGCGTAGCGCGGCTCCTGGGCACAGCCGTAGTCGGCCCGGCAGCCCTCGCGGGGGTAAGCGCCGAGATCGCAGCGCGAGACGCAGGCGCCCTCGGTCAGCCGCGGGTCGGCCGGCAAGGCCGCGGCGTCTACGCAAAAGGTGACCGGGAAGCCCGCTTGGTCGGGGCAGAGCTGATCGCAGGCGGCGGTGCAGACGCCGCCGGGGGCCTCGCCCACGCACAGCCCGCCGGGGTAGGCGCAGTCCCCGTCATCGGCGCAGGGGCTCCCGATGAAGCCGAGCAGCGGCGGATCTTCGGCGCCGCCCCCGTCCGAGCCGCTGTCGAGCCCCTTGTCGAAGCCCTCGCAGCCCCACCAGAGGGCCGCCGCCCAGGCCAACCGCGCCCGCCGGCCCCTCACCGGCCCTCCCAGGCGCCCGACTCGGCGAACATGCGCCAGCGGAACCGCAGCGCCCCGAGCGCGCCCCGGTCTTTGAGGTCGAAGCGAACGAGCTGCACGCCATCCTGGAGCTGCGCGAGCTGCCGACGCCACAGCGGCGGGCGGGCGCGGCCGGGCGCCCCCACCAGCGGGTAGCCGTGCGCCTGCAGCTCGTGGCCGGCCACCGCCTCCACCCGGGCCAGCAGCGCCGGGGACATCCGCTCCCGCCACCGACCGGCGTTGCCCCGCACGATGCGATCGGCCCCGGCGGCGGCCCCGAGGTTCTCGGGCGCGTGGCGGGGAGAGAGCACCGCCGCGTCAAAGGGCCGCTCGATGAACGCGCAGACCGCCCGCATCGTGGCCTCGGGGGCATCGAGCAGGTCTTCATAGCG
>CANHON010000463.1 GCA_947462115.1 Deltaproteobacteria bacterium
CGCGCACCAGATCGACGCCGCTGAGCGCCACCCACCGCGGCGACAGGCGCAGCAGCGGGCCGCCGCCCACCGTGAGCAACATCGGAGCGGTATAGCCGAGGCCATTTTCGAGGAATGGCACCCGCGCGCTCAGCCGGGCCTGCCCACCCCAGCGCTGCGGCGCCCAGAGCAGGCCACCCCCCGCCAAGGCCAGCGGTCGGCCGGCGCCGAGCTGGTTGTGCTGGTGGCGCGCCCCGCGGACAGCGGCGGCGTAGGGGTCGGCCTCGGTGCGGCCCAGGGGCAGGCTCAGGCCGAGCTCGCCCACCCACAGCGGACCGGCCCCGCGGTGGAGGCGCTGCACCACGAGGCTGCCGTCGCTGGGGCCAAAAAGGGCCTCATCGCGGTGGTGGATGTCGTCGTAGGGCGGGTCGAAGGGGGCGCCATCGACGGTGCTGTAGTCGACCTGCACCACCCGAAGGTCGAGGGGCAGCGAAACCGCCGCCTGCCAGCCGCCGCCCAGCCCGAGCTGCGCGCCGAAGCGGGCCTGGGCTTGGCGGGTCTGCAGGTCGTGGCGGTGCGTCGGCATCGGCGCCTCGGCGCAGCCGATGGGGTCGACGTCTGGGCAGCGCGCGAGGTGGCCGGTCTCCGTCGCGACGGTGTTGAGCCCCGCTTCGACGCGGAGCTGCCCCCGCGCGAGCGCGGGCTGGGTGCGGGCGCCTCCAACCTGGAGGTTTGGGTTCCCTCAGCCAGGTCAGGCGTGGGCGTCGCGCACCAGCAGCAGGGCGACGAGCATCCAGGCGATCACAGGGCACCCCGGGCGGCGGCCAGCGCTTTGGCGGGGTCTTCGCCAGCGTAGAGCAGGCGGCCACGGGGGCTGTAGACGAACATCCACGGGATGCCCGGGGCCGCCGACAGGTGCTGCTTGGCCACCGGCGTGGCGAACGAGGCGGTGGCGTCGGCGCCCTCGAGCAGCACCGCCCGCACCGCGAGCCGGGGCTCGGCGCGCAGGCCTTCGGTGAGGGCCGCGGCGACGGCGTGGCAGGGCGCGCACCAGGCGGCCCCGAAGTCCACGATGGTGGCCTTGTCGGGCACGACAGCGGACTTCATCGAGAATGGCTTATCGGATGGTATTTTCGCGAAGTCGAGGCCCGCCGCGCCGGCCCAGGGATCGACCGGCTCGGCGGCCGGGCAGTCGGCGGCGGGGGCGCTGCGCAGCACTGGCTGCTGCGCCGCCGCGAGGGCCTGGGTGATGAGGGGCAGGGCCTCGGCCGCCGGGGACGCCAAGCTCAGGCAGAGGGCCCCGTCGGCCAGCTCCAGCGAGACCGCCGAGACGGACGGCAGCGCGCCGAGGGCCGCGACCGCCTTGGGGGCGCAGCAGTCGTCGAGGTCGTGGATCCAGACGCGCAGGTGCTCGGCCGGCGCCGCGCCCGACAGCAACAAGGTCAACGAGATCGCCGCGATGCCGCCCATGCGCCCTCCAGGAGCCGTCGCTAACCCGCTCCCGCGCCGCCGCGCGCACGGGGCTCGAGCACGGCCACGATCTCCGCCGGATCGATGGAGAGATCGACGATCTGGCCGCTGCTCTCGCGACGACCATCGGCCCCGCGCAGCACCCGGCACACCGGCGCCGCCCAGTCCTCGGGCCGCTTGGGCACCGCGAAGGCCTCGACCACCCGACCATCCGACAGCCGGAGCTGGGTGCCCGGCGGGTAGAGCCCCAGCGCGTTGATCAGGGCCTGCACGCAGATCGGGTCGTAGCGACCGCCGGCCTCGGCCTGCAGCGAGGCCAGGGCCCGGGGCGGGCTCACCCGCTCGGGGCTGAGCTGCACCAGGGACTCGTAGCCCTCGCAGACGTGCAAGATGCGGCCGAACAAGCTGGGCCGGCCGCGCGGGTCGTCGAAGCGCCACGTGTGGTGCAGGGTGGCGAGGGCCCGCAGGATCTTCGACTCGTGAAAGCCCCGCTGGCGCAGCAGCAGGCGGGCGCCCGCGGCGGCGTGTCGCTCAAAGGGCGGCGCGAAGCCCGGCTCCGCGGCCCGGCCCGGCGCCGCGCTCACCGCCCCCTCGCGCGCGGCGTAGCCGACGTCGTGAAACATGGCCGAGACGCCGAGGTCTTGCAGCGACTCATCGCTGAGGCCGAGCTCGCGGCCGATGAGCAGCGCGAGCACGCTCACCCGCAGCACGTGGCGGGAGTAGGGCGTGCTGTGGGCCGGCTCGTCGGTGAGGGCCTCGCTGCCGCCGCTGCCCTCCAGCAGCTCGGTCACCGCCCGCCGCAAGGGCAGCGGGTTGGGCATGCGGTCTTGGCCCAGGGAGTCCACCGACGCATCGACCAGGGTGGCGGCGCGGTCGCGGCTGCGCTCCTCGTCTTTGGCGCCGCGCACGGTGTTCTCTTCGCCGGTGACCCGGAAGCGGAAGGCGCCGACGAGGTCCAGGCGGTCCATGCCCCCGGCCCGCAGCTTGTCGCGCAGCGCGAGGCGCGGCCGATCGGGGTCGGGCTCCGAGGCGAAAGCGGCGATGAACACCCGCATGCCGGCGAGGTCCGGCACCTCATGAAAGCTCAGGCCGCCGAGATCGTGCCGGGCCAGCTCGCGGCCTAGGGCCGGGCCGGTGTCCTGTCGCTCGTCTAAGCGCACCCGCACGTCATTGACGTAGACCTGCCCCTCCACCACCACGAGGTGAACGGCGCCGAGCAGCTCGTTGAGCTCGCCCAAGCTCTGGCAGACCTCGGTGAGGGGGCGCTCAAAGGCCGCGTTCTCCAGGTCGTGCAGGCGCACCATGCGGAGGCAGCCGAAGAGCTGTCGCACAAAGCGCTCGCCGGCCTCCCGCACCCGGGCGGCGAGGTCGCGGTCCTCGCCCATGCGGGCACGGTCGAGCGCCTTGCCGAGCTGCTGGGCGCTCTCGTCCATCGCGCCGTCGAGCGGCACCTCGCTCATGCCGCACCCCCTGGACGGAGCAGGCGGGCGAGGGCCTGGCCGACCGGCGCGGCGCCGGGGCCGGTGAAGCGGTGGAGCTGACCGTCGAGGTCCAGCTGCAGGGTGCCGCCATCGGCCTCGCGCAGGACGCTGCTTCGGATCTTGAACACGGGCATCTCCAGGTCTTTCGCGCCCTTCCAGCGACCACCCTCGGGCAAGAAGCGCAACATCTGCCGGCTCAAGCTGAGCTGGCCGGCGTGGGAGAACAGGCCCGCGTGGTAGCTCGCCGGCCCTTCGGCCAGGGGCCCCTGCTGCTCGGCCTTGGGGCGCCCGGCCAGCGCCCGCTCGCAGTGGGCGGCCAGCTCGGGCTCGGCCTTGGCTTGGATCCAACGGATGGTCGACTCGGCGTACTCGCCGTCGATCAGGGCGAGGCCGGCGACGCCCGCCCACACCTCCACGCCCTCGACCGCGGCGCCCTTGACCCGATCCCAGAGCTGCTTGGGCCGCACCCAGCCGGCGAGGCGCTCGGTGGCGCGGCCGGCGTCGATCCGCGCCATGGCTTGGCCCGCGGCGACCGCCTGGGCCTGGGCCTTGCTGGGAAGGGCCTCGACAAAGGCCACCAGCGCGTCAAAGTCACCCTTCTCGACCGCCCGCTCCATGCGCGACAGGGCCACGACGCGGGTGGCCCGGTCGGGGCTCTTGAGCCAGCGCAGGGGGCTCACGCGGTGCAGGAGCTCGGTCGGCATCTTGCCGAGCACCTCCCGGATCTGGGCCTGCAGCTCCGCGTGATCGCGCTCCACCAGGGCCAAGGCGAGGCCCGGCGCCTGGGCCGGGCGGACCACCGAGGTCAGCCGCAGCAGCTCGGCC
>CANHON010000464.1 GCA_947462115.1 Deltaproteobacteria bacterium
CACCGCCCGCAAAGGGGAGATCCTCGGCTTCATCGGGCCCAATGGCGCGGGCAAGACCACCACGATGCGGATGATCACCGGCTACCTGCCCGCCACCGAGGGCAAGGCCACGGTCGCCGGCTTTGACGTCTTTGACGACAACCTCGAGGTGCGGCGGCGGGTCGGCTACCTGCCCGAGCGGCCGCCCCTCTACCCGGAGCTCACCATCGGGGTCTACCTGCAGTTCGTAGCGGAGCTTCGGGGCCTTCCCCGCGCCCGCCGCGACAACCGCATCGGCGAGGTCATGGAGCGGGTGGGCCTCGCCGGCTGGGAGGACCGAGTGCTCGGCTCCTTGTCCAAGGGCTACCGGCAGCGGGTGGGGCTCGCCCAGGCCGTGCTCCACGACCCGGAGGTGCTGGTGCTCGACGAGCCCACCAGCGGCCTCGATCCCGCACAGGTCGTTGATATTCGAGACTTCATCCGGGACCTCGCCCGCGACCGCACCGTCATCCTCTCCACCCACATCCTCAGCGAGGTGGAGCGCCTGTGCGAGAACGCCGTGCTCATCGCGCGGGGACGGGTGCTCGCCCACGGCAGCCTCGACGCGCTCCGCAGCAAGGTCGACCGGGGCGTTCGGTTCCGCGTGGAGCTCCGACCGAGCGCCGCCGAGGCCGCCCAGCTCGCCCCGCTGGTCGGCGCGCTGCCCGAGGTCGAGCAGGTCCGCCCCGTCACCGGCGACTTGGACGTACCAGAGGGCTTTTTGGCGCTGGACATCACCGCGGCGGCCGATCCGCGCACGGCCATCGCCGCCCTGGCGACCGGCCGCGGCTGGGCCATCCGGGCCATGGAGCGGCGCAGCCCCGACCTCGAGGAGGCCTTCTTGCACATCGTCGGAAAAGAGGGCCACACCCAAGCCAAAGGGGAGGGCCGATGAGCGCCGCCTGGGCCATCTTCAAAAAAGAGCTGCGGGTCTGGTTCGTGAGCCCGCTCGCTTACGTCTTTCTCGGCGCCTTTCTGTTCCTCGCCGGCCTGTTCTTCGTGATGGGCCTGCAGCAGAACGGCGAGGCCAGCCTGCGGGCGATGTTCTCGAACCTGTCGGTCAGCCTGCTGTTCTTGCTGCCGCTGCTCACCATGAAGCACTTCGCGGAGGAGGAGCGGCTCGGCACCTTCGAGTTCCTGATGACCGCGCCGGTGCCGCTGTGGGCCTTGCTCGCCGGCAAGTGGGCGGCCAGCCTCGCGCTCTGTGGGCTGCTGCTCCTGCTCACCGGGGTCTTCCCGCTGATGTTGGCCCTCTACGGAGATCCCGACTGGGGCGTTATTTTCACGTCTTACCTCGGCCTGTTTCTCTGCTGCGCGGCCTTCGTCTCGGCGGGGCTGTTCGCCAGCAGCCTCACCGACGAGCCGGTCGCGGCCGGCCTCGGCGGCGTGCTGATGCTGCTGCCCTTCTGGATCAGCGGCGGGGCCGCCAACCTCGTGGAGTGGGAGCCGCTCGCACGGACCCTTCGCCACCTCAGCTTCTTGTCCCACGTCGAACCCTTCAGCACCGGGGTGATCGACTCGGCGCACGTGGCCTGGTTCGTCCTGTTCACCTTCGCCTTCCTGTTCTTCACGTGGCGCTCGGTTGAGTCGCGGAGGTGGCGGTGAGCCAGTCCACCCGGCGCATGCTCGCCCATGGCACCAACGCCACCCTGGTCACCGGGATGGTCGTGGTGGTGCTGGCCCTCGTCTACTTGCTGGCCGATGCCTACCGCCAGCGCTTCGACCTCTCGGAGGGCGCGAGCAACACCCTCCAGGTCGAGACCCTCGAGAAGCTTCGTCTGATCGACCAGGACGGCCAGGAGGTGATGGTCACGGCCTTCACCAGCCAGCGTGGCAAAGAGGAGGCCCCCTTCAAGGACCAGGCGGTCGAGGACCTACTCAAAGCGCTGGATCAAGAGAGCGTCTCGGTGCAGTGGCGCCTCCTCGACTTTGACAAGGAGCGGCTCACCGCCGAGCGCCTCTCGGTCACCGAGTACGGCCACATCGTCGTCCAGCGCGGTGAAGAGCGCGTAGACATCAGCGATCGGGAGCTGTTTCGACGGGTGGGCACCGGCCCCGACAAGCGCGTGGAATTTGTAGGAGAGTCGGCCATCTCCCGGGCGTTTTCGCAGGTCATGGCGCCATCGCAGCGGGTCGCCTACGTGCTCATCGGCCATGGCGAGCTCAGCGCCGATCAGGCCGGGCCCGGCGGCCTCTCCACCTTCGCGGGCCTGCTCGATCGTGAGCGCTACGAGGTCCGGCCGCTGGACTTGATGCGGAGCGATCGGGACGGGAGCCTCCCCACCATCCCCGACGACGCCTCGGTCGTGGTCATCGCCCGCCCGCAGCTCCCGCTGACCGCCCAAGAGGAGGACGCGCTCCTCGGCTGGATTGGCCGCGGCGGCGCCATTTTGCTCGCGGTAGACGTGGGGCTGCCCGCGCCGGAGCTGCTGCGCCGCGTCGGGATCACCGTGCCAGAGGGCGTCGCCCTGCAGCCGGAGATGCAGGTGCCCTACCGGGACCGGCCGATCCCCCGCTACGGCAACCACCCCATCACCACCGGCCTCATCGAAGACAAGCTGCCCACCGTGCTCTCGCACCCGGCGCCCCTGCGCAAGAGCGAGCCCCCGGTCGAGGGCCTGACCGTAGCGGCCGTGCTGCAGACGAGCCGCGACGGCTGGATCGACCGGGGCGGCGCCCTCGAGGGCGGCGGCGCCATCTACGAGCCCGCGTTGGACGTCGCCGGACCCGTGGATCTCGCCTACGCCGTCGAGCTGCGGCCGGGCGGGGGCTTGGTCCGCGCCGGTCGGCCGGCGGCCCGCCTGCTGGTCCTCGGCGACGCCGATCTGCTGAGCAACTCCATGGTCGCGGATGCGCCCGGGAACGCTGTTTTCGCCCTGCACGCCATGCACTGGCTGGCGGGGGACGACCGTCGCCTCGGCGTCGTCGCGGGCGCGGTCGGTCGGGCCACCCGCTCTCGGCGCTTGGCCATCACCGCCGAAGACGCGCAGGTCATCCGGTGGGTCTCGCTGGCCTTGATGCCCGGCCTCGTGGCCCTGGCCGGCCTGTTGACCTTCCTCAGCCGTCGCGGCCGTTGAGCCGCCGGGAGCGTCCATGAAGGCATTTCGCGGCACCCTCATCGCGGCGGGCCTGTTGTTGTTGACCGGGGCGGTGTTCCTCGTGGCGCGCCCCGACGCGCTCGCGCCCAAGACCACCGAGCCCACCCGCCTGTTCACCTTCGAGAAGCAAGAGCTGGTGCGGGTGGAGGTGCGTCGGCCGGATGGCAGCGCCGTGGTCCTCGCCGAGACCGGCGGGGAGTGGCGCATCGAGGGCACCGACTTCGTCGCCGGCCGATCGATGGTGAACCGGGTCAAGCACCAGATCCACGACCTGACCGCCCGGGCCAGCGTGGTCGAGAGCCCGCAGCAGCCCGAGCTCTACGGCCTCGGGGCCAGCGCCGTCCGGGTGACCCTCAAGCTGCGCGATGGGCGAGAGCTGGCCTTTGAGGCGGGCGATCCCAACCCGACCGCCGTCAGCTACTACATCCGGCCGTTGCCCGGCGACGCCGTCTACACCGTCAAGAAGGCCGCGGTCGACTACTACAGCCTCACGCTCGATGAGTTCCGCGAGCGCCGCTTCGCCTCCTTCGACAGCGACGACGTGGCGGGCATCACCGCCAAGACCACCCTGCCCGGCGCCCCGGCCCTCCTCCAGATCGACCGGACCGGCGACCACCAGTGGGAGCTGCGGGCGCCC
>CANHON010000465.1 GCA_947462115.1 Deltaproteobacteria bacterium
CGAGCTTCATCTGCTCGATCCAGTCCACCGCGCCGAAGACCCCGCTCAGGCCCTCGCCCTCGACCTGCAGGCGGCTGTCCGGCCCGAGACCAAAGCCGATGAAAATGGCGTCGTGGCGGGCCAACAGATCGGCCCAGGACAGGTCATCGGGCACCGAGACGCCGAGCTCGACCTGGATGCCGCCGATGGCCAGCACCCGCTCGACCTCGGACGCGCCGTCCGCCGAGGGCATCTTGTAGGGCGCGACGCCGGTGACGTTGAGACCGCCGAGCAGCGGACGCTTGTCGTAGATCGTGACCGCGTGGCCAAAGCGCCGCAGCCGGTGGGCCGCCGCGAGGCTGGCGGGGCCGCCGCCGACGAGGCCGACGCTCTTCCCGGTGTCGGGGCCGGCGACGTAGGGCAGGGGCCCGGCCTCGGCCGCCCGGTCGGTGGCGTAGCGCTGCAGCTTGCCGATCTGGATGGGCGGCACGCCCATGTGGTTGTACACGCAGTCGCCGACGCACAGCACCTCGACCGGGCAGACCCGGGCGCAGCTGTGGCCGAGGATGTTGCTGTCGAAGATGGTGCGCGCCGAGCCCGCGAGGTTCTCCGTGGCGATCTTGCGGATGAACTCGGGGATGTTGATGCTGGTGGGGCAGGCCTTGATGCAGGGCGCGTCGCTGCAGTAGAGGCAGCGGTTGGCCTCGGTGACGGCCTGAAGGTGCGTATAGGGCGGCTTGCCGTCGGCGAAGGCGAGCTCCGTCCGGTTCAGCGCGAGAGGGCGCATGCGTCCGACTCCCCTGGAGGTGGTGGAGGCGGTGACCACGGGCCCCGCCGGACGCCCGCGGGCCGCGGGCTGCGCCACGATGCTGACACAAGGCGGGCGCGCCAGTGCCAAGCGCCCCACCAAAACAACGCCAATCAAGCCATCCTCGACGGATCCCTTTGGCTGGGCCGCCGCCGCCCAGCCGCGCGCAGCCCCCGGCGCCGGCCAGCGCCGTTAGAGGCCCCGACCCCGGCTCGGAGCCCACCTTGCCCGCCCACACGCCCGCTTGGCGCCGCCGACTCCCGCTGGCCTTCGCCGTGCTCGGCCTGGGCGCCGCGGTGGCGGCCGCGCTCGACGCCCTGCCCGGCCGCGCGCCCACCCTGCACATCACCGGGGGCGCCGCCGACGGGCACCGCCACACCATGGCGCAGCTGCTCGCCGAGAGCACCGTCGGGCCCAAGCTCGAGATCATCCCCACCGACGGCTCTGTGGCCTCGCTCGAGGCCCTCCGCGCCGGCCGCCTCGACGCCGCCTTGGTCCAGGGCGGCCTGCCGGGCGCGCCCGGCCTCTGTCAGCTCGCGCCCGTCGCCTTGGAGCCGCTGCACGTGCTCCTCGCGCCCTCGGTGCCGGAGGGGGCGGGCCTGAGCGCCCTGCGCGGCCGCCGCCTCAACCTCAGCACGGCGCGCAGCGGCACCCGCCCGGTGGCCGAGGCCCTGCTCGCGGTCGCCGGCCTCGGCCCCGGCGACTACATCAACAGCGAGCTCGGCTACCGAGAGCTGGAGTCCCTCAGCGACGATCTGCTGCCCGAGGTCATCTTCACCGTCTCGCCCCTGCCGAGCCCGGTGGTCGAGGGCCTGGTGCGCCGCCACGGCTACCGGCTGATGGACCTGCCCTACGGCGAGGCCCTGCACCTGCGGGTCCCCGGCCTGCGCCCCGCCCGCGTGCCCGCCGGCCTCTACGGCATCGGCGAGCGGGTGGTGCCGCCGGTCGCCGTCGAGACGGTGGGCCCCCGGCTGCTGCTCGTCGCCCGCTGCGACTTACCCAAGCCCGCCGTGAACGCCCTGCTCGACGCCCTCATCAGCGATGGCTTCGTGCGCCAAGCGAGCCCGAGCCCCTTGCCCGAGGCCGAGTTCGCGGTCGTGCCCGAGCACCCCATCCACCCGGACGCCTTGGCTTGGATGCGTCGCAACGATCCCGCCTGGACCGGCGGAGATCTCGAGTGGATCGAGAGCCTGCGCTCCTTGCTCGGCAGCCTCGGCCTCGCGCTGTTCTTCGGCTGGCGCTGGCTCAAGGGTCGGCGAATGGAGCGCTTCGAGCGCTACATCGGCGAGGTCGCCGCCGTCGAACAGGCGGTCGGCCAGGTCGAAGCGGCGCCCGGCCACCTCGATCTGCCGCGCCTGCTGCAGCTCCGCGCCAAGCTCGGCCGCCTCAAGGCCGAGGCCCTGGCCCGTCACGCCGCCGGGGAGGTCGAGGGCGCCGAGACGCTGGCCGCCTTCCTCACCCAGGTGGCCGACGCCCGACACCACGTGAGCCTGCTCATCCTGCACGAGCGCGACCGCCAAGAGGACGCCGCCCTGGCCGCCCGCCTGCGCCCCCCGCTGCCCGTCGAGCCGGAGCCCGAATGAGCCGCCGACCCATCCTGATCGCCCTGATGCACGTCACTCTCACCGCGAGCGCCTATGCGGCGCCGCCCCCGCCCACCGGCAGCCGCGCCACCCTGCCCCGCCCGGTGGCCGGCCACGCCCTGCTGGAGCTGCGCGGCGGGGCCAGCGCGCCGACCGGCCCGAACCTCCCGATCCAGCGCGCCACGCTCTGCGGAGAGCTCACGCCGCTGCGCCGCATCGGCGTTGAGAGCTGCGGCAACGGCGCCGGCACCCTCCACAATGACGCCGTGGCCGACTTTTTCCACATCCGCGCCCGGGTGACGGCCCTGGAGCTCAGCCGGGGCCGGGCCGAGGGCGCCCTGGTGGTCGGCGTGGGCATCGCCGAGGTCACCCGCACCGCCGACGCGCCGGGCCTCCGGTTTGGCCAAGCGAGCGAGGCCAACCCCATCGAAGCCGCCGGCAGCGAGCTGAGCTTCAGCGCCAAGGGCCGGTGGTGGGCCACCGAAAAAGCCCACCTGGTCGGTGACCTCAACATCGGCGTGGCGCACATCCCCGGCGCGCCGGCGGTGGTCGGCACCCAAGGCAGCGCCGTTCCTTTCGCCACGTTCACGGCCGGCCTCGGCTTCTAAGGTCCCGATCGGGCGCCCATCCGGCGCCCGCCGGGCTTCGCCGGGGCCCCGCGCCGCGCCGCCTCGCGCCGCCCAGGGGCGTCGCTCCGGGGTCGCGCCGCGCCCGGCTCGGTCGGCTGCGCCGACGGCTGCGCCCCCGCAGGCCCCGGGGCGCGGACCTACCCGATGTTACACCCTGTTATCAGAGTGATATTCGTTCCCACCGCTCCGAGCCGACGCCGCCCCTGACATGCCCTTGACAGGCCGCGCCGTCCCCTGGAGCATCACGGCCGCCCGTGGCGCCCATCGCCCGCCGCGGGCCCGGCCCATGCCCCCCCCTGCCCCGCCGAACGACCGCCCGCCCCCTCGCTTTGGCCGCAGCATCGCCGCGCGCCTCGCCGCCCTGGCCTTGGGCCTGGGCGCGCTGCCGGTGGCCGAGCTCGCCCTCCGCAGCTCGGCCTACGCCCCGCTGTCCCGCGAGGCGTGGGCCCGCGCCCACGGCGTTCTGCAGATCGAGCACCTCATCGCCCCGACCGGCCGGCTCATCGACAAGCAGCCCGGCGGCCTGTGCCGGCCGGCGCCCGAGCTCACCGCCCGCGACGGCCAGCACGGCGGCGGCATGGAGGCCGACACCTTCCCGTGCGCGAAGGCGCAGGGCACGCTGCGGGTGCTGGCGATGGGGGCGAGCTCGGTGCGGGGCTTTGGCCTGCGGACGGGCCAGAGCTGGCCGGCCCAGCTCGAGCGGCAGCGCGCGGCGGCCGGGCGGCCC
>CANHON010000466.1 GCA_947462115.1 Deltaproteobacteria bacterium
GAGGGCGCCGGCCGCCGTCTGGATGTCAAAACAGCGTCTGGCAGACAAAAGGGCGGACTCGAAGGCGGCCTCCACTCCGCTGCTGCTGCGGTCCTCGGTCTCGACCTGCAGCTGCGGCAAGCCGGGATCGTTGAGCTGGAGCTCCGCGACCAGCAGGCGCGGCCCGCCGCTCGGGAAGCGCAGGCCCGCCGCCCCGAGGCGCAGGCAGCTGCCGAGCGCGTCATCTCCTGCCTCCCCGCTGTGCACCCGGCCGTCGGCGCCGATCCGCAGGCGGAGGGCGCGGCGGGCGCCGGCCTGGGCATAGATCGCGCAGCCGCGGAGCGTCGGGGTGGCGTCGCCCAGCGCCCGCTGATCGTCGAGGCGGGCGGCGCGCTGCCCCTCCTGCTGCACGCTGATCAGCTGCAGGGGCGGCGGGCGGGGCGGCGGCCGGACCGGCTGGCTCGGGATCAACACGCTCACCGGCGGGCCGGGGTCGAGCTGCAGCAGCGCAAAGCCGTCCGCGTCGGTGGTCTGGAGGATCGGCGGCTCGGCGGCGCTCCAGGCCTTCTGCACAGTGAGCTGCACGCCGGGCAGCGGGCTCCCGTCGGCCCGCAGCGCCCGCATGTAGACGCGGTTGTTGAAGTTCTGGGCCACGCCGTCGCCGAGCTCGCTGAAGGCGACGATCTGGATGGGGTCTTCGCTCATCAGCAGGCGGAGCTGACCGTTGACCGACTCGCCGGCGGCGTCAGTGGCGACGAGGTCCGCGACCAAGGTGCTCTGCTCGACGAGATCGTCGGGCACCACCGGCAGGCTCAGCTCGAGGTTGCCGTCGGCGCCGAGGGTGAGGGAGGTCGGCAGCTCGCCCTCGAGCCAAGCGGTGGGCGCCGGCCACGGGCCCTCGACCCGCCAGCGCAGGCTGACCGCGCCGCTCCGGACCGGCGCGCCGGAGGCGTAGCGCACGCGGAGCTCGGCCCGCATGGCTTGGCCGGGCGACCACCAGGGCTCCAGCGAGCTGGCGGTGATTTCGAAGCGCGGGAGGGTGAAGGGCGCGACGTCTACGGACTGGCAGCCGCTGTCGAGGCCCGACACCCAGCACACCGCATAGGCGCCGCTCGGGGCCTCGGGGTCGATGGGGAAGGTGCTGGCGGCGACGCCCCACCCGTCCAGGGGCGCCTTCTCGTCCATCAGCACCGCCCCGCTGGGCGCGGTGACCCGGAAGCGCCCCGGCCGCTCGCTCAGGGGCACAAGGTCGGCCTCCCGCAGCCCGACGGAGCGCATCAGAATGGTCTGCCCTGGCTCGTAGAGGGGCCGGTCCGTCAGCAAGTGGACCTTGGCCGGGGCGTAGAGCTGCAGCGGCACCTCGGCCGTCACCGGCCCGATCGGCGTGTCGGCCTCGACCAGCACGGTGTAGTCGCCGTCGGGGAGGCTGGCGGGCAAGGTGACCGAGCCCTGGAGCGACTCACCCACCCCCTCCCAGCCCGGGTCCTCCTCCACCGGCAGCGGGGTGAGCTCGCCCCGCGGGCTGCGGAGCTGCAGGCTCAGGCTGACCCGGGACATCGCGGCGGTGCGCGAGAAGGACTCGCCCGGCTCGACGTAGGTGCCGATGGGCGTGATGATCAGGGGGCGGGAGACGCCGCGCTCCAGCCCAGCGAGCTGGACGCGCAGGTGGCCGAGCACCTCGCCGTCCTGGCAGCGCGGGATGAGGACGCCCGCGGTGAACCAGGCCGGGAGGCAGGGGAGCGCGCCGCCGCAGACCCCGGCGCAGGGCACGAGGGGCGCGAGCAGCAGCCAGCGCCAGCGTTTCGATGAAGACGGGGATGACATCGGGCCCTCGCTCGGACGGCGCGGAACGGCGCCCGCGCCGAGACCTTACACCCGGCGGGCCCCTCCGCGTCGGCGGCCCAAAACGGCACAAGGCCGGGGTCATTCACCCCGGCCTTGGAAAAGCGGCCTTGGAACCGCTGCCCGGTGGGCGAAGCTTACTCGGGCTCGGCCTCGGGGGCGGCCTCGGGGAGCACAAAGCCCTCCGGCAGGACCTTCTCGATGTCGCTGGCCTGGGGGTAGCCGTTGACGATCACCGCTTGACCGCCGGGGGCGATCAGGCTGACCGCCGGGATGCCGCCGTTGGCGTAGCCCTGGTTGGTGACGGCCCAGCCGGGGTCGGCGACGACGGCGTAGGGGTGACCATCGGCCCAGGACTCGAGGTCGGCCTGCGCGGGCTCGCCGCCGCTGGTGGTCTCACCGAGCAGGTCGATGATCATCAGGCCCTTGGGGTAGTAGCTCTCGTAGAAGGCCGCGGCGTCGGCGCGGTAGGCCTGGCAGGGACCGCACCAAGCGGCGCCGGTGACGACCAGAACGGCCATGTGGCAGAAGTCGTGCAGGCGGACGGTGTCGCCGTACATGTCGGTGAGCTCGAACTGGGGTGCGATCTCGCCCTCTTGCAGCACGCTGCCCTGCAGCTCGTCGCGGCAGGAGCCGATGGGCCAGCCGCCGGTGTAGGGGTGATCGTCGGCGCTCAGCGGATCGGTGAAGCCGTTGAGCTCCGCGGTGTCGTCCCAGCCGTCGGCGTCGCTGTCGGCGTTGTTGGGATCGGTGCCCGCGGCCTCCTCGTCGAGGTCGAGGGTGCCGTCGCCGTCGCTGTCGAGGGTGCCCGGGTCAAAGGCCCCGTCCAGGCCATCGACCACCATGGAGGCCTCTTCGCAGCCGATGGTGAAGGAGAGCAGCATCAAAGGGAGCGCGCGGCGGAGAGTCATGATCACCTCGTTGGCGCGATGGTAGCCCATTCGGCGCTGCGCCGACCAGGGGATCGGCCGGGTCAGTGTAGTTTTGACGAAGCTTCTGACAATTGAGGCGAGGGGCGGCCCCCGCCGTCGAGCAGGCGGCGCGCCGCGGCCTCGCCGGCCCGCACACAGTCCTTCACTCCGACGCCGGTTAGGTAATTCCCGGTGAGGTGCACGCCGGGGAGCCCCGCCTCCGCGGCCTGGAGCGCGGCGACCTGGGCAGGGTGCCCGACCGCGAGCTGGGGGATGCCGATCGGGTGGCGGAGCACCCGGGTCCACCGCGGGGCCTCCCGGGGGGCGCCGAGGCAGGCCTGCAGGTGGGCCCGGACCCGGCCGAGCAGCGCCTGGTCGTCCAGCGCCGCCGCCTCGGGCAGGATGGCGCCGCCGACGATGCTCCGCAGCAGGTGCTCGCCGGGCTGGGCCTGGCTCGGGAACACCTCGGAGGTGAACACCGTGCCGAGCACGCCGGCGGTGGCCGGGTCGGCGCGGTTGTCGCCCCGGGCCACCAGCACGCCAAAGCCGCGCGGCGGTCGGGGGAAGGCCTCGGGCCCCCAGGCGGTGACCACCACCGTCGCCGGGGCGAAGCGGAAGGCGCCGAGCTGCGCGCCGAGGGCCCCGTCCAGCGGCCCGAGCAGGCGGGCCGACACCGGGGCGGGCGTCGCGAAGATGACCTGCTCGGCGCTAAAGTCGCCCTGCGGGGTGCTCAGCGACCACCGGCCGCCGGTCGCGCGCAGCGAGGTGGCGGGCGCCCCCAGCACGAGCCGGTCGCCCAGCGTCGCGGCGATGGCCTCGCTCAGGCCGCCGGCGCCGGTGGCGGTAGTGTGGAGCTTTCCGGCGGGCGCGCCGCCCCGTCGCAGGCGCAGCATGGCCAGCAGCAAGCTGCGGTGGTCGCGCTCCAGCTCGAACATGCGGGGAAAGGCCCCCCGGAGGCTCAACAGGTCGGGATCGGCCGCGAAGATGCCGGCGA
>CANHON010000467.1 GCA_947462115.1 Deltaproteobacteria bacterium
CTCGATGAACTTCACCAAAGAGGACATCGTGCGCCTGCTCCAGGACCGCGTCGAGTTCTTGGTGCACTTCGCGGAGATCGGCTCGGACGACGACAAGCGCGACTATGCCGTTGATTACAGCCGAATTCGGGCCAGCGGCTACGAGATCACGATCGACATCGACCGCGGCCTCGGCGAGCTGGTCCACGGCCTGCCGCTGCTGCGGATCCGGAACCCCTACTCCAACGTCTGAGCCGAGGCCCCCGTGCAGCTTGAGCGACCAGCGCCCTCCGCCCCGCCGGTGCTCGCCGACCTCTACGGGGGCCAGCGGGTCGTGGTCACCGGCGCCCGCGGCTTCTTGGGCCGCGCCGTCTGCGCGCAGCTCGATCGGGCGGGCGCGACGGTGCTCCCCTTGGGCCGCGCCGAGCTGGACCTGCTCGACCGCTCGGCCGTCAAGGCCCGGCTTCGCGCGCTCCGGCCCGAGGTGGTGGTCCACTGCGCGGTGGACGGCGGCGGCCTCGGCTGGATGCGCGATCATCCCGTCGAGAGCGGCCTCAACAACGTGCTGATCAACGTGCACGTGCTCGAGGGCGCCCACGAGGCCGGGGCCCGGGCCTTCCTCGGGGCCGGCTCGGCCTGCGCCTACCCGCGCATCTGCCCGGTGCCCTTCGTCGAAGACGACCTCTGGCAGGGCTACCCCGAGCCCACCAACGGGCCCTACGCCCAGAGCAAGCGGGTGCTGCTCGACCTCTGCCGCGCGTACCACGCCCAGCACGGTTTTTTCGCGATGACCCCGCTGCTGGCCAACCTCTATGGGCCCGGCGACCACCTCGACCCCGGGCGGGCCCATGTGGTCGCGGCGCTGCTTCAGCGGGTGATCCGCCTGCCGGCCGGGGCGCCGCTGGAGGTGTGGGGCACGGGCACGCCCACCCGCGAGCTGCTCTACATCGACGACGCCGCCGAGGGCCTGCTCTCCTGCTTGGCCCTGTCCGAGCCAGCGGTGCTCAACCTCGGGACGGGCATGGAGCACAGCATCGCCGCGCTGGCCCAGGCCGTGCTCGACGCCGCGGATCACTCCGGGGCCTTGGTCTTCGACCCCACCAAGCCCGACGGTCAGCCCCGCAAGTGCCTGAGCACCGCCCGGGCCGAGGCGCTGCTCGGCTGGCGGGCCCGCACGCCGCTGGCCGAGGGCCTGCGCGCGGCCGTCACCTGGTACCGCGCGGCCGAGCCGCCCCGATGAGGGGGAGCCTCGCCCCGATCTCCCTGATCTTCTTGACCTCATGCTGGATTGAGCGGGTCACGGGCGAGGCCGTGCCGCTGGACCCCGCCTACACCGCCGGCTCCACCGACGACGGGGAGGGCAACGGGAGCTCCGCGCCCTTCGCCGGCGCCAAGGGCCCGACGGTCCTGCTCAGCGGCGTGGTCTCGGGCGAGGGCCTCTCCTTGGACCTGCCCGTGGACGTCACGGTCCAGCGGCCCGACGCGGCGGCGCCCGGCGGCATGAAGTCCGAGGGCAAGATCATGCTGGACGGCCCCGGCGCCTTCAGCCTCAAAGCCCCGGTGGGCACCGGCGAGCTCAGCCTTCAGGCCTTTCAGGACCCCGACACCGATGGCCCCGGCGGCCAGGACCCCTTCGGTCAGATCAGCGTGGTGGTCGCTGATGTGGACCAGACCTCGCTGGTGATCACCCTCGTGCCGGGCGGCCGCGGCGGCGGCCCCACCCACACCGACGCGCCCCCTGGCGCGCCCGGCGGCGCTCCCCACGCCGGCGCCGCGCCCGCGGGATCGCCCACGGCCAGCCCGGCGCCACCGGGGGCCCCCGGCGGCGCAGCCAACGGGCCCGCCCACCAAGACATCGTGCCTGGCGTCGTTCCCCACGGTCCCGGCACCCCGATCGGCCCGCCGCCCGCCGGCCGCGGCAGCCCCGGCGCCATGCCGCCCTTCGCGGACCTCGGCGAGGCCCCGATCACGATGGAGGTGGACCTGCGGTGCGCCGGCTGCACCCTCATCGACCTCGACCTGTTCGTCGACGACCCGAGCAAGCGGGGCGGCCGTCGGCACATCGGCAAGCTCAAAGAGGAGGCCGGCCTCGTGAAGATCAAGGCGCCGCGCGGCTATGGGCGCGTGCACATCGAGGCCTTCTGCGATCGCAACGGCGACGGACCGGGCATGGGCGACCCCATGGGCATCTACCTCAAGAACCCGGTCTCCATCGAGAACAGCGACATCAAAGGCATTGTCATCGAGCTCGCGGAGCAGGCCCGCGGCCAGATGCCCCAGGTGCCGGGTCAAGGCCGGCCGGGCGCCCCGCCGGTCGAAGCGGTGGCCCCGCCCAAGTGAGGGGCCCGAGGGCGTCGCTCGGCGTCGCTCGGCGTCGCATGAAGGCGCACGAAGCCGACGCGCGGCGCGAGCCGGCGGCCACGGGGCGGGCGGCGTCCCCCTTGACACCGAAGGGACACCGGCGGGACACCGGAGGGACAGCGATGGACCGGGGGGTCGCCGCCCCAAAGCGCGCCCGGGGGCGTGAATTCGCGGGGTCGCCGGCCTGAGCTGCGCGCGGAGCGGGGCCGCCACCGCGGCCTCCGTGATAGCGTCGGCCGACCTTCCCTGCCCGAAACCGCAGCGGCTCCGCCTGTCCCGCAGGGTCGGCCCGCTCGCGGAGGACGCGATGCACCTGCTCAGCCTGTTGTTCATGGTCGCGAGCCCAGCGTGGGCCGCTTCGCCCGCCCTGCCCGGCGACCTCATCATCTCGGAGTTCCTCGCCGAGCCCCGCACCGTCCCCAACTACTGGGGCGAGTGGTTCGAGGTGCACAACCCCACCGGCGGCCCGCTCGACCTGCTCAACCTGCAGGTGCGCACCGACGACGAAGAGGGCTTCGTGGTCTCGACGAGCCTCGTCGTTCCGGCCGGCGGCTACGTCATTTTCGGCATCGACGGCAACACGGGCCGCAACGGCGGGGTCGACATCGACTACGTCTACGGCGACGGGACCGGCCTCGACCTGTTTGAGCTCGACCACCGCGCCGACAGCATCCGGTTGGTCTACGGCACCACGGTCATCGATCAGGTGCGCTGGGACAGCTCCGGCGACTGGCGCCTCGAGGTCGAGGACAACTCCTACCAGGTCAACCGAAACGCGCTGCGCCTGGAGTGGGCCAACGACCTGCCGCAGAACTGGTGCGACTCCGACACGCCCTTCGGCAGCCTCTACGGCACCCCCGGCGCGGCGAACAGCAACTGCCCCGACTTCGGCCGCGACGGCGACGGCGACGGCTTCACCCCCGCCACCGGCGACTGCGACGATCAGGACGCCTACGTCAACCCCGAGGCGGTGGACGGGGACGGCGGCGAATTCGGCGCGGCCAACGACGACGCCGACTGCGACGGCGTACGCGACGACGGCGCCACCGATGACGACGGCGACGGCTACGCCGAGGTCGAGGGCGACTGCGACGACGCCGACGCCGACCTCAGCCCCAACACCCCCGAGCTCGCCGGGGACGGCCTCGACAACGACTGCAACGGCTGCGTCGACGACGAAGACGCCGACACCGACGGCTTCACCGACTGCCCGGCCGAGGTCCGCACCGACGGCGAGGCCTGGGACTGCGACGACAGCAACCCCCAGATCAACCCCGACGCCATCGAAGAGCCCTACGACGCCCTCGATCAAGACTGCGACGGCGCGGACGCCTGCGATCTCGACGGGGACGGCTTCAACATCAGCCCTGAAGGCTGCGC
>CANHON010000468.1 GCA_947462115.1 Deltaproteobacteria bacterium
CGGCCGGGAGCGGAGCGGTCCACGGCCCCGGGGCGGGCGACTCAGGGCCCGGGCAGCCACAGCGCGCTGGTGGCGGCCCAGGGCGGGCTCAGCTGCAGCGGCGGGCGCGCGGCCTCGCCCGAGGCGGTGGCGAGCACCCAGCGGCCGGCGGGGATGGGCGCCCAGGCGTCGAGCTCGGGATTGTCGGGGTTGACCTGCCAGACGGCGATCTCGCCCTCGCTTCCGACCAGCGCCACCCGGTCGATGGGGGTGGTCGGCGGGCAGACGAGCTGGACCCGCAGGCCGAGCTCGCCGGCGGGGCCGCCCCGACCCATGCGCAGCAGCAGCAGCGGGCCGTTGCTCGCGACCGTCTGGCCCTGCAGGAGGGCGCGCTCGGCGGCGCTGGCGCTGAGCTGGTCGGGCGGCACGCCGAGCAGCCAGACCCGCGGGCCCACCAAGGCGAGATCGGCGCCGAGATCGAGCAGGCGGGCGTAGGTGGGCAGCCCGTCGAGGTCCTGGATCTGGAGGGCGTCGGGGGCCGGCGCCCACAGCAGGGGCTCGGGGGCCGCCGCCACCCAGGCGGGGTCGACCATGGTGAGCCGCGCGCCGTCCACGCTGATGGCGGCGACCAGATCGACCGCAGACAGGCCCTCTCCGTCGACAACACCGTGCGCTGCGTCTTTGTTGGAGCCGGTCCAGGGCATCGACCAGGGCGCGCCCGCGGCCCCGCGCCCCACCACCGAGCCCGTCCGCACCTTGAGGTGGCCCTTGGTGTAGCTGTCGGCGGCGGCGACCGGGATCTCGTCTTGGGCCACCACCACGGCATAGCGGAGGCCTTGGGCGGCGGCGTCGGCGAGCAGAGAGGCGCCCGAGCGCCGGGTGCTCGGGTCGGGCCAGGCCCGCAGGTCGAGGTCGGCGTAGGCGGCCGGGGGCGCGTCCGCCGGCGCGGGCACCGGGGCGAAGCGGGCGCTGATGCGCTGGGCGTCGCCCTGGAGCTGCAGCGGGCCGAAGGGCTGGGGCACATAGGCCGGGCCGGCGTCCATCCAGCCCCAGACCTCGCCGGGGCCCAGGGCCGCTTCGCCGCCGCCGGTGAGCACGAACCAGCGGCCGGCGGTGAGCACGCCGTCTGGGTCGATCTTCTCGTAGTGGATGACCGCGGGGATCGGCGCGCCGCGGCTGTCGCGGGGCTCGAAGCTCAAGATGCCCGCGTCGCCCACCCGCAGGGTCAGGCCGGGCTCATTCGGCCACAGCGCGCTGCTCTGGTGGCCGCTGCGGGTGGCCCGGAGGTTCAGCACCCCGTCGGGGGCCGGCGCCAGCGCGTTGCCCTCCACGCTGACCGGCGCCCGGGCGAGCGCGCGGCCCTCGGCGTCCAGGCCGTAGACCCACTCGCCGTCGGAGTCCACGTCGATGAGCGCCGTCCAGCCGAGCACCCGGGCGACGGTGGCGCGGTCGGCCGCTGTGACCAGAGAGGCCTCCCCGACGTCAATCTGGCCCCCGCGGTCGGCCAGGATGGGGGCGTCGCTGGCCCACAGCAGGGCCGCCCCGGACAGCTCGCTGCGCACCTCGAGGGTCTGGCCGAGCACCAGCGCGTCGATGGGCGGCACCATCAGCAGCGGCGCGGGCGGGTCGAGGCGCAGGTGCTCGGCGTCGGCCTCCAAGATCCACCGAAGGCTCCGGGGGCCTCCGTCTGCGCCCACGCCGACCAGCTCCACCCCGGCGGCGCTGCCCTCGGCCCAGGGCTGCAGCTCGGCCTCGGTCATCCAGCCGCCGCCGAGGTCGGGGAGCAGCTCCACCACGCCGTCTTCGCCGCCGTTGACCGAGAGATCGACCAGGGTGCCGCCGGCCACCCCAAGCTGGGTGAGGCTGTTGGCGGTCGCGCGGAACACGGCTTTGAGCACGCTGTTCTCGACGATCCAGTCGCCGACGCGGCCGTCGCCGGCGCTGAGCCGGTCGTCGCCGCACAGCAGGCGCCGCACCCGGACCTCGCCGGCCGCGGGGCTGGGCGGGGCGCAGCGCAGCTCGGTCTCCAGCCGGGTCGGCGGCGCGCAGCCCCCCAGGGGCAGGCCGAGCAGCAGCAGGCCGGCGGCTCGGGCGGAGGCGGCGCGGGGCAGGGGCAAGCGGGCTAGCCCTCGATGAGCTTGATGTCGATGGGCACGAGCTTGGCGCCCTTGCCCCAGGTGGGCGGCATGTCGCCGGTCTCGTAGACGAAGCGGCGAGAGCCGCCCGGCGGGATGGGCGCGTCGAAGCCCTCGGCCATGGGCATGTTGCCGGGCAGGGCCTGGGCGACCACCGGCCAGGTGTCGCTGTCCACGCTGAGCCCCTCGGCGTTGAGGTAGTGCAGCTTGAACATCAGGTGCTGCACCGGCTTGTCACCCTTGTTCTTGATCTCCGCCGAGAACTCCCAGCCGTTGAGCGGGCCGTCCTTTTGGTGGGCGAGGTTGACCTCGACCATCTCGATGGGGCCGATCTCGATGGTGTCGCGCAGGCCGGCCATACGCTGCCGCTTCTCGGCCTCCACCAGCTGCTTCTTGTCGGCCGAGGGGTACTCGTCCATGAACTTCTGCCAGGCCTCGGTGGTGTCGGTCTCGTCGGCCCAGGCCAACAAGAAGTCTTTGCGCTCAGCGAGGGTCTTTTCGCGCAGGGCGCCCTTGGGGAAGCGGGCGATGACCGCGTCGTAGGCCGGCAGCGTCTTCTCGGCCCGGGCCTTCTCCAGCAGCAGCAGCTCGATGCGCGACTCGGCCTGGATGCGGTAGGGCGTGGTCGGGTTCTCCACCAAAAAGGCCTCGTAGGCGTCAATGGTGTCGGCCTCTTGGGCCTTGCTGAAGGCGGTCTGGCAGGCGGCGAGGCCGAGGAGCAGGGGCAGCGCGAGCGCGTGCGCGAGGCGGCGGATGGTCATGTTCCCTCCCAATGGTGGCCCGGAGCCTACCCCATGGCGGAGGGCCGGGCGGCCTCAGCGGGCCTCGGCCTGCTTCTTTACCCAGCCGGTGGCCTGCTCCAGGCCCTTCTTGGCGAGCATGTCCTCGATGCTCGACGGCACCCAGCCCGAGACCCGGATGTCCACGGTGTACTCCACGCGGGTGAATCCGGGGTGATCGGGCGCGGGGTAGACCAGCCAGTAGCCGGTGCTGTCGTCGAGGTCCGACTGCTTGCTGTAGTCGAGCTGCCAGGTGAGCGTGCCCTTGTCTTTGTTGTAGGTGTGGTCGATCCAGTACTGAACGCCCATACCGAGCACCTTCAGCTCAAACTCCACGAAGATGTGCTGGCCGGACTTGGACAGCACCTTGCAGGAGCTGAGCTGGTCGATCCACTTGGGGTAGCTGCCAAAGTCGAGGATGACCGACCAGATCTGCTCGGGGGTCGCCGCCACGTCCATGATGGAGATGCCGCGGCCGCCGGCCTCGGCGTACTTGACCTGCTTGCGCACGGCCCCGCCGGCGAGCAGCTTGGCGGACTCTTCGGCGGTGAGCGTGGAGGCCGTCGGGTTGCTGAACTTCTTGGCCTTGCCCTTGTGGGGGTGCGGCGCGCTGGCGTCGGCGGCCTCGGCCTCGGCGCCAACGAAGGCGGGGGCGAGGCTCAGGGCCACGGCGAGGGCGAGGCTGGCGCGGCGGGCGGAGCGGGCGGGGCGGCTGGGCATCGGGACCTCCAAGCGGGGCGCCATCGGGCGCGGGGCGGCAGCGGGCGCAGGGAGCGCGGGTGGGGGTCGCGCGCCGGCGCCGCCTATTCGGCCCTC
>CANHON010000469.1 GCA_947462115.1 Deltaproteobacteria bacterium
CCAGGCTAACCAGCGGGCCGGGGGCGGTCGGCCGCGCGGGCGCCGGGCGGTCGGGGGAGGGCGATTGAGCGGAGCGACTAAGAGACGCGGTGGAGCGGCAGAGAGACGCGGTGGAGCGGTGGAAGAGCGCGGTGGAGCGACGGAGAGACGCGGTGGAGCGGCAGAGAGACGCGGTGGAGCGGTGGAAGAGCGCGGCGAAGCGGCGGAAGAACGCTGTGGAGCGGGGTGGCCCGGGACGACCCTCAGCCCGCGCTTCAGCTTGACCCCCGCGGCGGTGGCGGCCCGCGCGCGCGGCGTGGCGGCGGGCCCCCTCGCGGCCCTCGCGGCGCTGCCCTCGCCGACCTACAGCGATACGCAGGGCCTGATTGGCTTGCAGGAGCAGCTTTTGGCGATGGCGGTGGGCCGGGGCTGCGCGCGCGCGGCGCGGCTGGCGGGGCGGTCGCTGGGCGCGCTGCTGTTCGGCGGGGCGGGGCGCGGCGGGCCGCCGCGGCGCTGGCGGTCGCCCCTGGTGTTGACCCTGCCCGAGGCCCTGTGGGGCTGGCCCTGGGAGCTCGCCTGGCCGCCGGGCCCGGGCGGACCGTCGCCCCTCTGCGCCCGCGGACCCCTGCTGCGTCGCCCGGCCCCGGCGGGGCAGCCGGCCTCGCTCGCCCCCTGGCGGGCCGCGCCCACGCTGGGGACCGCGGGCCTCGGCCGCCTCGTGGTGGCCTCGGCCGGCCTGAGCGCGGCGGGGGAGGCGGCTTTTCAGCGGCCGCTCGGCGCGCTGCGGGGCGCCTGGGCGCGGGCGGGCGGGCAGGTGGCGGTGGTGCCGGGCGCCGACGCCGCGGCCCTGGACCGGGCACTCGGTGAGGGTGCCGACTGGCTCATCCTTCACGCGCATGGCGACCTCGACCGGCTGCTGCTCGCGCGCCCGGTGGGCTGGCCGGCGCTCCGGGGGCTGCTCGCCGGTCGGCTGCGGCGGGGGCTCGCCTTGACCGCCTGCCACGGCCTCGGCGCCCCGGGGGCGGTGGCCGCCGGGCCCAGCCTCGGGCTGCTCGCCGACGGTCTGCCGGAGCTCATCGGCTGGACCGGCGCGCCCACGGTCGAGGCCGCGACCCGCCTGCTCGGGGCCGTGGCCCCGCACCTCGCGGACCGGGCGCCGGTTGGCCGCGCGGCGGCGATCGGGGCGCTCCGGCGGGCCGCGGGCCGGGGCTGGCCTCGCCCCTGGGATGGTGTGCAGCACGCTGTTCGCGGCGACTGATCGCCAGAATCGCAGCCGAGGGGGCCCGCCCCGCTGTGGTAGGCTCGGGCGGGTCGCGCGGCCGCCCCGCGCGTGGAGGAGCGGATGAAGTCTTTGATCGCCAATGGTTCCTATCGGTTGCTCCGCGAGGGCAAGCTCGTCGGCCTGATGCTGGCGGACGGCGGCGACGGCGCCCACCAGCTCTGGGCCCTGGACGGCGATCAGCGCTGGGGCGAGGTCGGGGACAGCCACGAGCTGGTGCGGCTGAGCGCCGAGGTCACGGGCCGCGACCCCTTCCTCTCGCTCGCGGTGGAGAAGCTGGGCAAAGACGCCCGGATCTTCGTGGTCAGCCCCGTGCCGGTGGCCTCCGGGCCCTCGAGCCCCAAGCCCCGCCGCGAGCGCATGGAGCTCGACCCGGGCTCCATGAGCCTGACCGCCGGCGGTGAGCTGGTGGGCGCGGTGCTCACCGAGCCCCTGAGCAGCGGGGCGATGGCCGAGCGCTGGGTGGTCCGGGCCGGCCAGCGCCCCCTGCGCGTCGGCCAGCGGCTGAGCCTTCGGGTCGAGGCGCCGGCCGTTCGGGCCGAGGCTTCGCACCGGGCGCTCGTGGGGCGGCTCGGCCAAGGCGCGGAGGAGGCCCTCCTGGTGAGCCGCCAGCAGCGCTCGAGCTGAGGGGCCTCGCTGGGAGTGACGTGCTGCAGGGCTTAGGTGCTCAGGGGTGCGCCGCGGGCGCCGAGCCAAAACCCCACCGCTGCGGCGAGGAGCAGGGGCCACAGGGCGGGCAGGCCGCCGCCGCTGAGCAGGGCCGCCGCGGCGATGAGGCCGGTCACCAGGGGCAGGAGCGTGAGCAGGCGGCCGCCGCCGCGCCTGCGGAGCAGGGCCGTGGGCGGGCCGACCAGCAGCGGGAGGGCCGCGGCGAGGCTGCGGGGCAGCGGACGCGGGGTGGCCTGGGACAGCAGGGCCTGGATCTCGATGGCCAGCACCTCGGCCCCCGCTCGGCTGCCCTCGGCGGTGCGGTGCAGGTCGCGGTCGTCGTCGAGGGCGCCGATGATGACGACCTTGCCGTCGAGGCGCTCGTCCCCGTCCAGGCTCGTGCGGGGCACGGGGCCCGCCGGCGGCAGGCGGGCGGTCTCGGCCCACAGGCCCGCCCGCAGGGGGCCCAGGCGCAGCGCGTCGCCGTCGATCCGCGGCTCCACCCGGTTGCGGAGGGCCGCGGCCTGCACCGCGAGGTGCCAGAGCACCGCCCCGTCCTCGGCGACGAAGCGCACCGGAAAGCGCCTCACCACGCCAAAGAGGAGGTCGTGGTGGCTCTCGGGCAGGCCGAAGCGGGGCCCCTCGGCGGCGGCGTCCCGCCAGGCGCGGCTGCTCGGTCGGGCGGCCCGGGCCACGGGGGGCAGCCCGGCCCCCAGCGCGTCTTTGCCTACGCCCACGCGCTCGCCCTCGCCTTTGCCCTCGCCCTCGGACTTGGCTGCGTCGCCCAGCCCCTCGACCTCATCCTCGCCGAAGTCGACGTCAATGACGACCACTTCAGCGCCGCGCTCGGCCAAGGACCGCCGCCAGTCGGCGTAGCGGGGGCGGAGGGATCGGCGATCCACGCCGGCGGGCAAGGGGGCCACGATCACGTCCTCCACGCTCATCTCGGGGCGCAGCAGGGCCGAGGCCCAGGCCCGGGGCGGGCCCTCGATGATCTCGGTGGCCCCCGCGGCGCTCAGCAGGCTCGGCAGCAGCAAGGCGAGGCTCGGCAGGGCCCGGCGCCACCGCTGGCCGAACAGCGGCTCCAAGGCGCGCACATGGCCGATGGGGACGCCGCCTTCGGGGGCCGCGCGGTCCACCGGCCTGTAGAGGCGCAGGCCGGCGGCGCTGGCGGCCCGCAGCTTGGCGGCCATGCCCCCGACGGGGACCACGCGCCCGTCCAGATCGACGCCGCCGGTGAAGGCGAGGCCCGCCGGCAGCCGACGCCCCGCCGCCGCCGCCCGGGTGGCCGCGTAGAGCGCGAGGCCGAGCGAGGCGCCGCCCAGCCGCAGGGACGGCGCCCCGCGGAGCTGCCACCGGGCCCGGTAGCGCCCGGCCTCGGGGCCCAGGGCCGCCGCCACCGCCACCTGCGCCGCCACCTCGGCGTCGCGCTCGACCGCGCCGAGGGCCTCGACCCCACCCTCGCCGGGGAGGAGCTGCACCAGGAGCTCCACCACGTGGCCCCGGCCCTCGGGGTCGGTGACCAAGGCCGCCGCCACGGCCGTGTGGGCCCCGTCGCCGCCCCCAGCCTCGGGGCGCAGCGGGGCGGCCGGCGTGGGATCGGTCTGCTGGGCGTTGTCCTCGGCGGGGAGGCGGCGCGGCGCGGGCGAGGACCAGGCCAGCAGGGCGGCCCGGTCGGACCGCAGGCCCGCGGGGGTCGGCAGCAGGCCCGGCACTGTCAGGCCCGCCCCGGCTCCGGCCGCCGGCGCCCAGCCCACCTGCTCGGGCCGCAGCGCCCCGTGCGACCAGCCCAGGG
>CANHON010000470.1 GCA_947462115.1 Deltaproteobacteria bacterium
CCCGCTCCCGATAGGCCACGAGGCGGCGGGCCTCGGCGGGCTCTCCGCGGCGCAGGCGCTCTTTGGCGCCGTCGAGCAGGGCGCCGAGCGCAGGCAGGGCGGCGCCGCCGGCGAGCAGGTGGCGGCCTAAGCGCTCCGAAAGCCCCGCGGGGGCCCCCCGGCGCTCCTTCACCCGGCGCTCGAGCAGCTCGACGATGGCCCGGTGGTGATCGCGCAGGCGACCGAGGCCCTCCGCCCGGATCAAGAGGACCTCGCGCAGCATGGCGTGGGCGAAGGTGAAGCCGCCGTCGGCCTGGCGCTCGGCGAAGCGGCCGACGAACAGGCGCATCAGCAGGCGATCGCTGGCCTCCCCGCCGCCGATCTCGCAGGCCTCCCGCCACTCGTCGCGGTCGACCACCGCGCCCAAGGCCGCCGCCAGCTCCAGCGCCCGCTGCTCCCGCTCGTCCATGCCGGCCACGAGGCGCTCGAGGCGGTCGGCCCAGGTGGCCTGCAGATCGGCGGGCAGCTCGGCGCGGGCCTGGGGGCGCAGGCGGAAGCCCTGGGGCGTGGGCTCGAGCAGGCCCTGGCGCGACCAGCCCTCGAGGATGCGCTCGGCGAACATCGGGTTGCCGCCGGAGCGGGTGGTGATGGCCTCGAGCAGCTCGGGCTCCATCGGCAGCAGCTCCGCCACGAGCTGCATGTGGTCGCCCTCGTGAAGGGGCCGCACGGGGATGATCTCGGTGTCGCCGTCGTCGGTGATGATGCCGAGCAGGCTGGTCTCGCGGGGGCGCTGGGCCAGCGACTCCAGGCGCACCGAGATGAGCACGAGCAGGGGGAGGGCCTCGGCCTCTTTGGTCTCGATGAGGAAGCGGGCGAACTCCAGGGCATCGACGCCGAGGTGGGCGTCGTCGATCCACAGCACCACCGTGGCCTCGCCGTCGCCCTGGCCCACGCTGCCGGCGCGGTGCTCGATGAGGCGCTGCAGGCGGCCGAAGCGCTCGCGGGGGTAGAAGCTCGGGGCCGGCCCGTCGGCCTGGGGCGGCGGCTCGGGCGCCTCGAGCTCGGCGAGCAGGCCCTCAATGTCGTCGTGCAGGGGGTGGCCGGGCGGGAACAGGGCCTCGAGGCGGGCGGCCCGCTCGTCGGGGGCGAGGCCCTCGGTGCGCAGCGCGCGGGCGACCATGCCGCCGAGCCCGCAGGAGAACCCGCCTTGCTCCGTGTGTTGTACGCGGAGGGGCCGCACAGCGCCCACCTCATCGCCGCGCTCCACCAGCCAGTCGCCGAGGCGGGTGCGGCCGCAGCCCTCGGGGCCCTGCAGCACCGCCACCTTGGTGCGCCCCTCGGCGTAAACGGCGTGCAGCGCGCCCCACAGGGCGTCTCGCTCGTCGATGCGGCCGATGATGGCCGCCGGGCGCATGCCCACGAGGTTGAGCCCCAGGTCGCGCAAGACGCTGGGCCGGGGCGCCGGGCGGGGCGGGCGCCAGGTGGGCGGCAGGGGCGTGCGCCGACCCGCGCCTTGGCGTCCGCGCACGACGGTGGGCGGCGGGTGGGCCTCGCCGGTGGCGGCCTCGGGCGGGGCGGTGGGCTCCTCCTCGACCTCGGCGACCTCGAGGGCCCGCCAATGGCTGATGTCGAGGGTCTGGAGGCGCAGCGGGGCGCCCGGGCTGCTCACCCGCTCGGCGCTGGCGGAGAGCTGGGTGAGGGCCCAGGCCGCGTCGGCCGCCCGCGGGAAGCGCCGCTCGGGCTGCTTGTGGAGGAGCTGCCGCAGCCAGGCCTCGAGGCCCGGGGGCACCGGCATCAGCGGCGAGAAGGCGGGGGGACGGTCGCTGAGGTGGGCCTTTCGGCTGTCCTCGACGGTGCTGTCGCGGCCGAAGGGCGCGTCCCCGGTGAGCATGGCCCAGCCCACGCAGCCGAGGCTGTAGAGGTCGGTCCAGGGGCCTTGGTCGCGCCAGCGGGCCTCGAGCTGCTCCGGCGCCATGTAGGCGGGGGTGCCGGCCACGAGCGCGTCGGTGGGGCCGCGGCGCCCCTCGCGGGCAGCGAGGCCGAAGTCGGTGAGCAGGGCGTCGAGCGGGCCGGTGGCGCCCCGGGGGCTCGGCACGCCGCCGCCCGGCGAGCGGAGGATGACGTTGCCGGGCTTGATGTCGCGGTGGATCACGCCGCGGGCGTGCAGGTGGGCCAGGGCGTCGAGCAGCTGCAGGAGCAGGTCGCGCACCTGCACCCAGCTCAGCTGGCCGATGAACCGCCCGAGCGGCCGGCCGGTGATGAGCTCCATGAGCAGGTAGGGGGTGCCGACCGGCAGGGGCGCCCCGGTGTCGGCCTCGCTGATGCGGCCGTGATCATAGACCTGCACGACGCCGGGGTGGTTGGCGGTGGCGGCGGCGGCCACCTCGGCGGCGAAGGCGGCGGCGGCCCAGTCGTCGGCCCCCGCGCGGGTGCTGAGCAGCTTTACTGCGAGATCAACGCCTTGCCCCAGGTGGACGGCCTTCCACACCTCGCCCATGGCCCCGCGGCCGACGCAGCGCTGGCACTCCAGGGGGCCGAGGCGCCAGGGCGGAGCCTCGGGGCGCTCCGGGGGGTGCGGCAGGTGGGGCGCGGCGGAGGGGGGCTCAGCAGACATTCCGGGACTGTACTCGACGGCGGGGCGGGGCGGTCGCCGCTGCGGGAGAAGGGAGGGGGCGGCTCAGCCGACCGTGGCGAAGCGCCCGCTGTCGGCGGCGCCCACGGCGAGGCGGGCGCCCTCGGCCCAGGCGGCGCGGCGCAGCAAGGCCAAGGCGACGTGGGGCGCGCCGGCCGCGGACGTGCTGCGCAGCTCGCCGATGGGCTCGCCTGCCAAGAAGAGCGGGCTGCCGCTGTCGGCGGGATCGTCGAGGGTGACGCGCAGCACGCGCTTTTGTACCTGGCCCTTCACGTCGATGCGGTTGAGCACCTCTTGGCCTATATAGCAGCCCTTGTCGTAGGCGGTGGTCTCCTCGTTGATGGAGAGCTCGTGCACCAGGCTCTTCTCGCCGCCGTCTACTGGCCAGCGGGCGCGGCCGGCGTCGATGCGCAGGGCCTCGGCGGCGGTCCAGCCGATGGCGCGCAGGCCGGCGCCTTGGAGGCGGGCCCACCAGTCGGCGGCGGCGGCGGTCGGCACCATCAGATCGAAGCCGGGCAGGGCGCTCCGGGCCTTTCGGCAGACGCGGACGCCCTGGGCCTCGGCGTGGGCGTGGGGGGCGGCCGGCACCGGCAGGCCCAGCGCTTCGAGGGCGGCCGCGGCGGCGGGCCCGACGAGGCTGAACAGCAGGGCGTCCAGCGGCTCCACCTCGACGTCGTCGAGCATGAGCTGCATGCGCTTGGCCGCCTCAAAGCCCTCGACGCCGATGCCCTCCAGCGCCAAAACAACGTCTGTGTCGCTGTTGAAGTAGAGGTCGAGCACCGCCTGCAGCCGGCCGCGGTCGTCGGTCATGCAGTGGCGGTTGCCCTGGCCGGGCTGCAACTTGCGGGTGTTGTTGGTGAACATGGAGTTGGTCCACCGGCGCAGCTCGGGCGCCCGCAGGCCCACCAGGGCGACCTGGGGCTGCAGGTAGACGGCGCCGGCGGCGGCGGCGGCGCGCTCCTCGGCGGCCGAGGCCGGGCGATCGGGCACGCCGACCCCGTCCACCGAGGCCTCGGAGAAGCCGGCGGAGCGCAGCGCGGCGCGGAGGGGCTCGGGCAGCGCGCGCAGCGC
>CANHON010000471.1 GCA_947462115.1 Deltaproteobacteria bacterium
GAGCTGCTGGAGTTCGAGGCCGGCGGCGTGCCCCACGCGGTCGCCATCACCGGCCACACCGCCCTGGACGGCCCGCGGCTGGTCGCCGATCTCGCCCCCATCTGCGCGGCCCAGATCGCCTTCTTCGGCGGCGTGGCCCCCATGCAGCGCTACCTGTTCTTGGTGATGGTGGTCGACAACGGCTACGGCGGCCTCGAGCACCGGTCGAGCACCAGCCTCATCTGCAGCCGAGACGGCCTGCCCCTGCCCGGCATGGTCGGTCAGAGCGACGGCTACCGCGGCTTTTTGGGCCTGTGCAGCCACGAGTACTTCCACACCTGGAACGTCAAGCGCATCAAGCCCGCGGTCTTCTTGCCCTACGATCTGAGCAAAGAGGGCCACACCGCGCTGCTGTGGGCCTTTGAGGGCATCACCAGCTACTACGACGACCTGATGCTCATCCGGGCCGGGCGCATCGACCAGGCCGCCTACCTGGAGCTGCTCGGCCGCACGATCACCGGCGTGCTGCGCACCCCCGGCCGCCACGTGCAGCCCCTGACCGAGGCCAGCTTCGACGCCTGGACCCGCTACTACCGCCAAGACGAGAACAGTCCCAACGCGCTGATCAGCTACTACACCAAGGGCAGCCTCGTGGCCCTGCTGCTCGATCTGGAGCTGCGCCTGCGGACCGGCGGCGCCGGCAGCCTCGACACCGTCATGGGCCGGCTGTGGGCCGAGCACGGCGCCATCGGGGTCGGCGTGCCCGAAGATGGCGTGGAGCGGCTGATCGTCGAGGTGGGCGGCCCTGAGCTCCAGCCCCTGCTGGACGCGAGCCTGCGCGGCCTCGACGAGCTGCCCCTCGAGGCGCCCCTCGCCGCCTTCGGCCTCCGCCTGCGCACCCGCGCGGCCGAGGGCGCCGAGGACAAGGGCGGCGTGCCCGGCAAGCGGTCCGCAGCTTCACCCGGATGGATCGGGGCCAGCCTCGACAGCGGCGGTCGGGTGCGCACGGTGCTGCGGGGCAGCCCAGCGGCGGCCGCGGGCCTGTCGGCCGGCGACGAGGTGATCGCCCTCGACGGCCTGCGGTGCGGCGGCGACCTCCTCAAGCGCGTGGCGAAGATGACGCCCGGCACGTCGGTCTCGCTGACCACCTTCCGCCGCGACACCTTGCGGAGCGCCGCGCTGGTGGTGGCAGCGGCGCCCCACGACACCGCCTGGATCGAGGCCGATCCGGAGGCCGCCCCGGAGGCCGTGGCCCGGCGGGAGGCGTGGCTGAGCGGGGCGGGCGGGAGCCTGGCCTGAGCCTCGCTCGGGTGAGATTCTCCGGGCCTGCGCGGCACTGGGTGCTATGATCGGGGCCAATCGAGGTCCCCATGCGCCGTCTCCTGTTGTCCCTCCCGATCTTCCTCCCGATGCTCTCGCTCGCCTGCCGCACGGACGGCAAGTCGGACGCTGTGCAGGCCGCCATCGAGGGGTTTCAGTCTGACGCCGACCTCGACGCGGACGGCTTTTTGGCCGGCGAGGACTGCAACGACCAAGACGCCGCCATCAACGCCGGCGCCGAAGAGGTCTGCGACGGCGTAGACAACGACTGCGACGGCGAGATCGACGAGGGCGTGACCGACACCAGCTACGCCGACCTCGACGGCGACGGCTTCGGCGACCCCGGCGCGCCGGTCGAGGGCTGCGGCCCCGTGGAGGGTGCGGTCACCGCCGACGGCGACTGCGACGACGCCGACCCCGAGGTCTTCCCCGGCGCGCCCGAGCGCTGCGACGGCCTCGACCAAGACTGCGACGGGTCGATCGATGAGGACGTGATCAGCGTTTGGTACGCCGATCTCGACGAAGACGGCTTCGGCGACCCCGGCGCCCCCATCGACAGCTGCGACCCCGAGGGCAGCGTCTCGGCCGAGGCCGGCGACTGCGACGACGCTTCGGCCGCCCGCTACCCCGGCGCCGAAGAGGTCTGCGACGAGCTCGACAACGACTGTGACGGCGAGGTCGATGAGGACGCCGCCAACACCTACTACGCCGACCGCGACGGCGATGGCTACGGCCTGCTCGGCGAGACCACCGCGGCCTGCGTCGCCCCCGCCGGCTACACCGAGACCCCCGGCGACTGCGACGACAGCGCCACCGCCGTCAACCCCGGCGCCGAAGAGGTCTGCGACACCCAAGACAACGACTGCGACGGCGACATCGACGAGGACCTGGGCAGCACCACCTACGCCGACGCCGACGGCGATGGCTACGGGGACGCCGCCACCGCCGTGACCGGCTGCGAGACCCCCGCCGGCAACGTGGCCGCCGCCGGCGACTGCGACGACCGCGCCACGGCCATCAACCCCGGCGCCGCCGAGGTGTGCGACGGCCAAGACAACGACTGCGACGCCCTCATCGACGATGCAGACCCCTCGGTCGGCGGCGGCCTCGGCACCTGGTACGCCGACGGCGACCGCGACGGCTACGGCGCCGGCGCGGCCACCCGGGCCTGTGCGGCCCCAGCGGGCTCGGTCTCGGCCGACGGCGACTGCGACGACGCCGTGGCGGCCATCAACCCCGGCGCCTCGGAGGTCTGCGACGCTCAAGACAACGACTGCGACGCCCTCATCGACGACGCCGATCCCAGCCTCGACGCCGCCACCACCACCGCCTACCTCACCGACGCCGACCTCGACGGCTACGGCGCGGCCGGCAGCGCGGCCGTCCGCTCCTGCGAGCCCGGCCCCGGCGCGGCCTCCTTGGGCGGCGACTGCGACGACAGCGACGCCAGCGTCAACCCGGCCGCCGCCGAGTCCTGCGATGGCTACGACGAAGACTGCGATGGGGCCGCCGATGAGGGCGCGGTCTGCCCCTGCGCCGTGGTCCCCGACCCGGCCGATCCCCTGCACGTCTACCAGCTCTGCACCACCGCCGCGTCCTGGCCCACCGCCCGCGACGCCTGCCGGGCCGACGGCTACGAGCTGGTCACCCTCAACAACAGCGCCGAGAACACCTTCGTAGACGGCGTCGCCGACACCTACACCACCGGCAAGTGGTGGACGGGGTTCAACGACCGGGCCAGCGAGGGCAGCTGGGTGTGGGTGAGCGGCCAGGCCTCCAGCTACGCCCCCTGGGCCGCCGGCGAGCCCAACAACGGCGGCGGTGACGAGGACTGCGGTCAGATCAACCGCTTCCACCCGGCCCTCACCTGGAACGACGAGCCCTGCAGCACGCCCTTCCCCTACATCTGCGAGGCCGGCGACTGAGCTGCGGCGCGGGCTTCAGGGGCGCCTTCACACTTCTTCGGAGATCCTTCGGGCCGCGCGAGCGGGCTGCGGGGCGCGGGCGCAGTAGGCTGGGCGCGGAGGTCGCCCATGTTGTCTGCCCAACGTTCTCTCCTTTGGATCGCGCTCGGGGTCGGCGCTTGCACCGCGTCGGAGAAAGGCGCGGCGGACGGCGCCGACAGCGCTGCGGGCGACGCGGGCGACGGGGGCGACGACGCCGGCGACGACGCCGGGAACGACGACACCGGGGCCGTCCTCGACCCCGCCTGCGTGGTGGTCGATGGCCGGCCGGCGGGCTGGACCGACGCCACCCACGGCAAGGCCGGCGACCCCGACCCCAGCCGCTTCGACATCAGCGTCGTTCGGGAGATCACGCTGCGCGTCGATCCCGACGACTGGGACGCTGCCCTCGCCGAGATGGCCGAGCTCA
>CANHON010000472.1 GCA_947462115.1 Deltaproteobacteria bacterium
CGCTGGGCCTCAAGCCCAAGGGCTCGGCCGACCCGCTCGGGCTCCGCCGCGCGGCCGGCGGCCTCGTCGCCCTCCTCCTCCAGAGCGGCCTGCGCGTCGAGCTCCCGGCCCTCTTCAAGCAGGCCGCCGAGGCCAGCCACGAGGCCGCCTTGGGCGCGGCCCTCGGCGCCGGCTTCGACCCGAGCGCCAAATCCGCCGCCCCGCCCACGGTGCGCCTCTCAGACGCCGCGCTGGCGGACCTCGTCGGCTTTGTGCTCGACCGCGCCCGCGCGGCGCTGAGCGAGCGCTACGCGACCGACGTGGTCAACGCTGTTTTCGCCACCCGCGACCACGACATCGTCGCGCTCGCCAGCCGCTGCGAGGCCATGAGCGCCCTGTCGGCAGACCCGTCCTTCGAGGCGCTCAAGACCACCTTCAAGCGCGTGATGAACATCACCAAGGACCATGTCAACACGCACTTCGCGGTCGAGCACCTCAGCGAGGCCGCCGAGCTCGCCCTCGCCGAGGCCTTCGCCGGGGTGCGGGACACGGCCCGCCGCGCGGCCGAAGCCGGCGCCTATGCCGAGGCCCTCCAGGCCCTCATCCGCCTGCGCGGGCCCGTCGACCGCTTCTTCGACGATGTCCTCGTGATGTCGCCCGACGCGGCGGTGCGGGAGAGCCGGCTCGGGCTGCTGGCGGCGATCGCGCTCGAATTCCGGAGGATCGCCGATCTCAAGCTCCTGAGCTGAGCGCACCGCCGTTGCCCCGCGGGGGAGCCCCCATCGGTAGGGGATCGGTGGGGGTCTCCGACAGAGCAATTGCGGATATGGTAGCGCTGTCACTGCGTGCCACTCGCCTCGGCACGACGGTCTGGAGTCGACATGGAGCCCCTGAGCACGCAATCGAGCCGCCTTCGGAAGTCGGAGCCCGGTCCGGGGGCAGACCAAGCGCCCGCGGAGGCCTCGGAGCACTTCGCCCCGACTCCACGAAACATCGGCAGTCTGCTGGGCTTTGGGCCGCCGCCGGGCTCCGGTCCGCCGGGGGGCGCGCCGCCGGCCGGCCCGGGCGGCACAGGCAGCGCCGGGCCGTCGGTCACCGACACCGGCCCGACGGACGCCGATGAGGAGCTCATTGAGGGCACGGAGGCCTCCGCCGAGCAGACGGTGGGCAGCGCGCCCGCCGAGACCGCCAGCGAGGCCGCCCCTGCCGAGGCCGCCGCCACCACCGCCACCGAGACCACCTCAGCCGGCGCAGCGCCCATCCCCGCCACGGTGGTCCCCGCCACCGACGTTGGCACCGGGAGCGGCGCCGGCCCGTCCAAGCCCGAGGCCGCCCCCGCGGGCGGCGGCACCGGCACCCAGGCGACCGACACCGCCAAAACGACCACGAGCACGGGCACCGGGCCCACCGGCGCCGCCGCCGACACCGACCAGACCAGCGCCACGGGAACCGCCGGGGGCACTGGAACCACCGGCGCAACCAGCTCGACCGAGACGGCAGCCGCTGTGGGCACCGACACCGCTGCCACCGACACCGCCGGCACCGGTACCGCCGTCACCGACACCGCCGCCACCGACACCGCGACGGCCGCAGCCGAGACCACCGACACCGCGAGCGCCGAGGTCCTGGGCGCCGCCGAGACCGCCGCGGTGGACGCTGCCCTCAGCAACGCCACCGATGAGGCGGGCCCCGCAGGCGCCGACGACACCGCCGAGCCGGAGACCGGCGCCGCCACCGACGAGAGCGCCACCGGCGGCGCGAAGGCGCCGGGCGTCGAGACGGCCGGAGGCTCCGCCGATCCCGGCGCGGGCGACGGCGCCAAAGGCGGCACCGAGACCCCCGTCACCGCGAGCTCGGGTGGCCCTGGCGGAACCGGTCTGAGCGCCGAGGAGCCCGCCGAGAAGGCGCCGAGCCTCATCGAAGGCGGCGGCATTGAGGGCGTGGTGGCGCCCGCCGCTGGGGGGCCTGCCGAGGCGGGCCCGGTCCAAGAGGGGGAGGCCACCGACGCCAAGGCCGAGGGCGCCGACACGGTCGCCGGGCCCACCGCCTTGATCTTGCCCACCAACTTCACCGCTGACACCGCCACTGCGGTCGAGGCCGGCACCGGCCGCCCCCTCGGCGACCACATGGCGGAGGTGCAAGCGCGGCTCGACGCGATCGCCAACCGGGCCACCGCCGCCCAAGCCGCCGCGGTCGCCCAGGCCACCGCCGTCGGCCAGCAGGTCCAGGCGGCGCTCGCCGGCCAGGCCAACGCGCTCGCCGCCCAGCTCGCCGGCGCGCGGGGCAGCGTCGCGGGGGTGATCGCCTCCGGCAAGGCGGGGATCAGCGCCGCAGCCGCCGGCGCGCGGGCCGCGGTCGCCGCCGCCGAGGTCGCGACCCAAGCCGAGATCGCCGCCGCCACCGACAAGGGCTCCGCAGACGTCCGCGCCCTCTACGGCCAGCAGCGCGCGCTCTACAAGAACATCGAGCCGCAGATCTTCGGCCCCTACAAGAAGCTCTACGAGACCAACGCGGCGGCCGCCATCGCCGACGCCAACACCACCGCCGAGACCTTCTGCGATCTCGACGTGAACGCCGCCGTCGGCGCCCGCGACAACACCGCCTTGGAGAAGTTCACCGGCCCGCTCCGCGCCGAGTTCGTGGACGGCAAGCTCGAGGCCGCCCGCGCGGCGATGAAGTCCGGCGGCGAGCAGCGCTCCGCGGCCCTCCTCGGCCAGGTCGAGCCCGCCGCCCAGCAGATCAAGGCCTGGATCGCCCCGCTGGACACCAACGTCGCGAACCTCGCCACGGCCGGCTCGGCCACGGTGAGCGCGGCCCGCAAGTCGGCGAAGAAGAAGCTGGCGGTGGACCTCAAGGGCGCCAACGCCACCATCGACGGGGCCGAGAAGGCCTCCTTGGCCGAGCTCGACGCCATGGATCGGGCCATCGCCGCCGAGCTCGACGCGGTGGAGGCCACGGTCGCGGCGGAGCTCGCCGGGCGGGCCGAGCTCACCGAGGCCATTACCAGCGCAGCCGGCGTCGAGTTCGGCGGCCAGATTGACCTGATGATGGCCGATCTCGCGTCCCAGCTCCCCGATGGCGGCGTGACGGTCGAGGCCATGGAGCCGCTGCTCACCGCCGCCGCGGCCCAGCTCGAGGGCCTCTCCGGCAGCCAGCTCGGTCAGCTCAGCGCGCTGCTCGCCGAGATGCTCACGGCCTTCGCCGAGGGCAGCGCCGCGACCCAAGAGGGCCTCGCGTTCTTCCTCCACGCCGCGACCCAAGCCATCGACGGAACGGTGGCCCAGAAGGCGGCCGGCTTCCAAAACATCGGCGCGCGCTTCGCCGAGTCGGTGCGCCTGCTCGGCCCCAGCGTCAGCACCACCGTCGCCCAGTGGATCCAGCCGCTCGCGGGCAACCTCGCCGGCCAAGCGAGCCAGATCCGCACCCTCAGCAACACCACCCTCGGCCAAGCCAAGGGCCAGCTCACGACGGGTCACAGCGACTACGTCAAAGAGCAGCAAGGGGTGGTGAGCGGCTTCCTCGCCAAGATCAAGCCCAAGGCCATCGCCGCCGGCCAGTCCGCCGGGGCCGCCGCCCAGGACCGGGCCAAGCAGGCCTTCCAAGCGATGCGGGGCATGGGCACCGATGAGAACGGCGTGTTCAACGCGCTGCGCGGCATGAAGAAGGGCGAGCCCGAGGTCACC
>CANHON010000473.1 GCA_947462115.1 Deltaproteobacteria bacterium
CACCTCGGGCTCGATCTGCGCGATCCCGCCGCTTGGATGCCGGTGGTGCGTCGGGTGGAGGCCCTGGTGGAGCGCTACGCCGCCTTAGTCGAGGCCCGCGCCTGAGGGCGGGGCGCCGGCTCAGTCGGCCGCGGGGCGGCTAGCGGCGTCGAGCCAGAACTTGCCGCCGCGCACCGACAGGCGGGCGATGCGGCTGAGGTTGGCGTTCAGCTCGCTGTCTTTGGCGCAGAGACGGTCGAGCTCGGCGTTGGCGAGGGCCACCAGATCGGCCCCAGGCTCGCCGATGGCCCAGCCCGAGACCACCAGCTCCTGCGGGGCGAGCCGGGCGAAGCGGCCGCCTTGCAGCTCGAGCTCGCCCACAAAGTGCACGTTGATCCAGTGGATGCCCACGGCGATCGACAGGTCGAGCTGCACCCAGGGCTCGCCCTCGGGCCGCGGCACCAGATCGATGAAAAAAACGACCAGGCGCGGGTTCTTCCAGGGGCGGATCACCTGGGTGAGGCGACCGGGCCCCAGCGGCGCGCGCCCGGCGATCTCCAAGATCTCCAGGATCTCCGCGCGGATGGCCGGGTCGAGGGGCACCTGATCGCGCGCTAGGGGCTGCTCGTCGACGAAGGGCTTGCGGAGCACCGCCGGGGCGCGCACGGCCACGGCGGCCACGGCCATCGAGGCCAACAGGACCCCAAAGGACACGATCCAGAGCCACACGGGCGCGCGGCCCCACCGGAGCGCTCCAGCCAAACGTCCCCCCGCGCGGCGGCCGAGGGGGCCCCGCGGCCCGAGCATCGCAGAGGCGGGGGAGGCGCGCGCCGCCCGAACCGAAGTTCCGGAGCACTCCAGAGACCGCCAACCCCAGCGATCGCGCTTGGGCCGGGCGGCGCGGCGCTCCTCCTATACAGAAGCGCGGGCTCCGAGGCGCTTGATCTGGATCAGGCCCGGCGCCATCGACCGGCCACGCGCGCCCGCGCCCGCAGAAAAAGCAGCGCTGTGAATGTTGACAGTAATCACTGTCAATGTGACAGTAACAGCATGAGCCCACCGACCGCCACCGCCGACCTCCTGAGCCCCCTCCGCGGGGCGCGCCTCTCCCTCGCCGAGCTCGAGGCCGAGCTGGCCCGCCTGCTCGACCTGCTCGCCCCCGCCGAGGCCGGGGCCGATGGTCGGGTCAGCGCCCGCCCGGACGCCCGCACCCTGCGCTTCTACCAGTCGCGCGGCCTCATCGACCGCCCGCTCGACTATGCCGGCAGGCAGGCCATCTACGGCTATGTCCACGTCATTCAGGCGCTGTGCATCAAGCTGCTGCAGGCCGGGGGCCTCCGCCTCGACCAGGTGCAGGCCCGCCTCGCCGGCGCCCCCTTCTCCTTGCTGGAGGGCGCCGTCCATGAGGCCTTCGCCGGCGTCCGCCCGCCGGTGGGCCTGCCCGAGGCGCCGCCCGGTCCGGCCCCGCGCGAGGGCCCGGCGCCTGAGCCGCCGCCCCGCGCCTTGTTGGCGGTCGAGCTCGCGCCCGGCCTGCAGCTCACCATCGACCCCGCCCTCGTCCCCGACCCTGAGCTCGTCATTTCCCGCGTGCGCGCCGCCCTCGGCGCCGGAGGTGTCCGTTGACCCACCCGCTCCCCGCCGCTCCCTCCCTGACCCTGGCCGCCACCCTCAGCCTCTCGCCCGCCCTGATCGCGCCGCCGGTGGGCATGCCCGCCGCCCCGCCCGAGGGCGCGGGCTGCCTGATGGCCCTGCTCGGCGGCGAGTCGGTGCCCCTGCCCCTGCAGCGGGTCCGGGTGCGGGCTGAGCTCTCCGGCCTGACCGCCCGCACCATCTGCGAGCAGCGCTTCCAAAATGGCGGCGCAGAGGCCCTTGAGGTCACCTACATCTTCCCGCTCCCGCCCGAGGGCGCGCTGGTCGGCATGCGCCTGCGGGTCGGGGACCGCTCGGTCGAGGCCCAGCTCCAGCCCAAGGCCCAGGCCGCCGCCCGCTTCGCCGAGGCCCGCGCCCAGGGCCAGCTCGCCGGCATGGTCACGCAGCAGCGCGCCGATGTGCACACCCTCTGCCTCACCCGGGTGCCGGCGGGCGCCATCGTCGAGGTTGAGGTGCGGGTCGAGGAGCAGCTCCGGTCCATCGACGGCGCGCTGTGGTGGCGCTTCCCCACGGTGGTCGCGCCCCGCTACACCCCCGGCCAGGCCATCGGGCACAGCGGCCCCGGCGTCTCGGCCGACACCGACGTGGTGCCCGACGCGAGCCACATCACCCCGCCCCTGCGCATCGGCGGCGGCGCCACCCTCGACCTGGAGGTGCGCCTGCTCGGCCCCTGGGCCAGCGTCGCCACGAGCCAGCACAGCATGGAGCTGCGGCTCGAGGACGGCGCGGCGGTGGTGCGCCCGGCCGGCCCCGCCACCTGCGACCGTGACTTCGTGCTGCGCCTCGTGACCGGCGCCCCCGCCGGCGAGCGCCTGATCGCCCGCACCGACGGCAGCTTCACCGAGGTGGTGCTGCACCCGGCGGGCGGCTCGGCCGTGGCGCAGAGCCCCCGCGACGCGGTCTACCTGCTCGACATCAGCGGCTCGATGGGCGGCGAGAAGATCGTGGCGGCGCGGCTGGCGCTGCGGGCGGCCATCGCGGCCCTGGGCCCCCAAGACACCCTGCAGATCATCGCCTTCGACGACCGGCTGGAGCGCTGGAGCGCGAAGCCGCAGCCCGTGACCGAGGCGGCCGTCTCCTCGGCCGGGCTGTGGATCGCCCGGCAGGAGGCCCGCGGCGGCACCGAGCTGCTGCCGGCCTTGCAGGCGGCCTTGGCTGAAGAGGCCGGGCCGGGGCGCTTGCGCACGGTCTTGGTCATCACCGACGGGGAGTCCACCGACGAGGCCCGGCTCGTGCCCTGCGTGGCCGGCCGCCGCGGGCGCACCATCGTCTCGACCTTGGGCATCGACACCGCAGTGAACGCTGCGCTGCTCGGTGATCTCGCGCAGGTCGGCGGGGGCGTCTGCGCGCTGTGCACCCCCCAGGACGACATCGAGGCCGCCGTCGCGGGCCTGGAGCTGGCGGTGGGCGCGCCCCAGGCCACGGCCCTGCGCCTCGGCAGCTCCCCGCAGTGCATCGCCGACAATGACGCGCCGCAGACCCTGTTCGCCGGTCGCCCCTTGGTGTGGCTGCTCGAGGGGGCCGCCGCCACCGTGCGGGTGCAGGGCGACGGCGTCGATCTCGAGGCCCCGGTCTCGGCCACCTCCAGCCCGCTCGCGGCGACCTGGGCCTCGGCCAAGCTGCGCGCCCTGGGCCTGCGCCGGCGGCTGCGTCCCTTCGAGGCCGAGGCCATCGACCCCGAGCTCACCCGGGTCTCGCTGCTCGGGCAGGTGCTCGGGCCGACCACCGCCTGGATCGTGGTCGATCCGCAGAGCCAGGCCCCCGGCGAGCAGCGGTCGGTGGTGCAGCCCGTCGCCCTGCCCGCGGGCTGGGACGAAGGGGGGCGGGGAGGCGCGGTGCCCCAGGCCGACCTCGCGGCCTACGCCTCCGCTCCGCTCGGGGCTGGCATCGCCGCGGGCTTGGTCGCCGGCGGCGGCATCAGCAGAAAGATGGCGAAGATGTCCGCGCCTCGGGGACGGCAGGCCCCGCCCGCGCCCGGCGCGCCCCCGCCGCCCGCCGCCGCG
>CANHON010000474.1 GCA_947462115.1 Deltaproteobacteria bacterium
CGACGAGGTCGGACTGGGGCAGGTTCTCAAGGGCGGCACGCTCGGTGGCGGTGAACTCCACGCTGGTCGTCGAGGTCAAGGTGCACCTTCCTATCGGGGTGGAACACGGGCTGAAGTGCGCGGTGGAACGGGCGGTGGAGCGGGCGGTGGAGCGGGCGGTGCGAGGCGCAGCGGCCCGGGCTGCGGCGCCGGTTGGGGCGGCGCGCGGCGCCCGCTCGGCCGCGCAGGGTGTAGCGTGGACCGCGGGCTTGAGCCTGGGTTCCACCTTGACCGGCGGCGCCCCGTGCGCAGGTGCCCCGCACCCTCCGGCCCTGGAGCCCGGCTTGTCCTCCACCCTCGGCGCGCTGCTGCGCCACGCCATCGCCGCGCCCCTCCGGGCCCTCATCGCTGGGCTGCGCGCCCTGAGCCTGCGCGGGCGGCCCGTGCTCGCGGTCGCGCTCGGTCAGGTTCGGGGTCGAGCGGACGGCCCGGCCGACCCCGAGGAGGCCACGGCCATGCTCGAGGCCATCGCCGAGGACGATCGCATCCGGGCGGTGCTGCTCGACCTGCGCGGCCTCGCCGGTGGACGGGCGGTGGCCCAAGACCTCCGGGCGGCCCTGCTGCGGCTGCGCCAGCGCGGCCGGCTGGTCGTCACCCACCTCGACAGCGCCTCGCTCACTGAGCTGTCGATCGCCGCGGCTGGCGACCGGGTCTGGCTCACGCCGTCGGGCGACGTCTTCCTCACTGGGATCGGTGTCACCCAGCACTTTTTGGCGGACGCGCTGGCGCTCGTGGGCGCCAAGGCCCAGATCATGTCGGCCGGGGCCTACAAGAGCTTCGGCGAGCGGGCCACGCGCAACCACCCCTCGGTGGCCCACCGCGAGGCCCTCGGTCACTTGCTGGCCGGCCTTCAGAGCGACGTGCTGCAGAGCATCGCCGACGATCGAAAACAGCCGGTGGCCCGGGTGGCGGGCCTGCTCGCGGCCTCGCCCTTGGCGCCGCAGCGCCTCGTGGACGCCGGCCTCATCGACGGCTTGGCCTACCCCGACGAGGTGGACGCCGAGCTCGAGCGCCTGCTGGACGCGCCGAGCCGGGCCCGCTCGTTGCGCTGGTGGTGGCGCCTGAGCCGCTGGGATCGGGGGCTGCGCGGCTGGGCGGCGGGCGCGGGGCGCGTCGAGGTGGTGCACTTGCACGGCCCGGTGGTGCAGGCGGGCGAGGCCCTCGGCGGTCGGGGGCCGCGGATCGACGCCGACGAGGTCGTTCCCCTCCTCGACCAGCTCCGCGAAGACGACGACGTGCGCGCGGTTGTGCTCAGCATCAACAGCCCGGGCGGCAGCGTGCTCGCGAGCGACCTCATCGCCCGTGCGGTGCGCCGGCTGGGCGACAAGCGGCCCACGGTGGCGATTTTCGGCGATGTGGCGGCCAGCGGCGGCTACTACATCGCCGCGCCCTGCGCCGAGATCATCGCCCGCCCGAGCACCATCACCGGCTCCATCGGGGTGGTCGGCGGGAAGATCGTGCTGCGCGACGCCTTGACCCGTTGGGGCGTGCACCCCGAGCTCGTGGCCGCCGGGCCCGACGCCGACCTGCTGAGCCCCTTCTTCGGGTGGGATCGCGACCAAGCCGAGCGCTTCCGCGCCTCGCTGCTGCGCCACTACGACCGCTTCTTGGCGGTGGTGGCCGCCGGCCGCGGCCGCCCGGTGGAGCAGATCGAGCCCTTCGCCCAGGGCCGGGTGTGGACCGGGCGCCAAGCCCTCGAGAATGGCCTCGTGGACCGCCTCGGCGACCTGTCGGTGGCCCTCGCGCGCGCTCGTATGCTCTCCGGCTTGCCGGTCGGGGGCGGCGAGATCCGCCACCACTGGATGCCCCGGCCCCGCCTTCCCCTGCTGCGCGTCATTTTGGGCGGCGGCGCGGCAGAGGGCGGGCTCGGCGCCCTGGTGGCGGGGCTCGGCCTCGGGTCCGCGGGCCTCGTCGCCGCCCACCTGTGGGGGCGCCCGCTGGAGCCGATGGCCATCGCGCCGCTCGACCTTCCGGAGGCTTGGGGGCGCTGAACGAGCGGGGGCCCGTACGCAGCGGCCCCGCGTGGAAAATCGGCCGGAGGACCTCGATGGGGTGGCTTGGCCGCCCGCAGGTCGCCCGGCCAGGGGCCGCGGCCCGCGTTACCTTGGCGGGCGTGTCGGCGGTGCCCTCCGCCTTCTGGCCCAGCACCGGCGGCTCCGCGCGCGCTGCTCCGGGCGCACGCCGACCTCCGGCCCCGACAGCTGGCCTTGGAGCCCATGGATCCCTCCCCCAAGCAGGAATTGCTGCCGGATGGCACCCCCGCGCGGCTGGGGCGCTATCGCATCGTGCGGCCCATCAGCTCGGGCGGCATGGCGCGGGTCTATGAGGGGCGCCGCGAGAGCATCGCCGGCGTCTCGACCCGGGTCGCCATCAAGGTGATCCTGCCAGACTTCGCGCGGGAGCCGCGCTTCCGCGACCTGTTCATCAACGAGGCCCGCATCGGCTCGCTGCTGAACCACCAAAACCTGGTGCAGGTTCAGGACTTCGACCAGCAGGCCGACATCTACTTCTTGGTGATGGAGTACGTCGAGGGGGTGACGCTCCGGCGCTGCATCAGCCTCTGCCGGCGCAATTCTCTGCAGATCCACCGGGCCATCGTCGCTGAGCTCGGCCGTCAGGTCGCAGAGGGCCTGCACTACGCCCACACCGCCCGAAACGAGGCGGGGAGCCCGCTGGGCCTCGTCCACCGCGACATCAAGCCCAGCAACCTGATGCTCAACCCGCAGGGCGCGCTGAAGGTGCTCGACTTCGGCATCTCCAAGGCCCTGGTCAACCAGGAGAGCCGCGGCGCGGTGCGGGGCACCTGGGGCTACATGGCCCCCGAGCAGGCGCTCTGCCAGGATGTGGGGCCCGCGGCCGACCTCTTTGGCCTCGCGGTCGTTCTTTTCGAGCTCCTCACCTTGGAGCCGCTGTTCCCCGAGAAGGACGAGTCGGTCATCCGCACCCTGCTGGAGCAGGACGAGGCCGCCCGCCGGGCCGCGCGCATCATGGGCCAGCCTGGAAACCTCGGGAGCATCCTGGTGCGCGCCCTTCAGCGCGATCCCCGCGCGCGCTACGCCAGCGCCGAAGACATGGCCCGGGCGCTGGCCCAGGTCGTACCGGACCCCATCGGCTCGCGCGAGAACGTCCTGCAGTTCCAGCAGCAGATGGTCGAGCTGCAGAAGGCCGCCGACAACGCCGAGGCCCCCCGCCGGGTGGTGAGCGCCCTGGTGTCGCCGGCCGCGCTGGCCTCGCCGAGCTCCGCCTTGGGCCACGGCGAGGGCGCTGGGCTGCCGGTCTCGGTCGGCTCGGCCATGGGCGCCGAGCTGCAGCTCGGGAGCCGGCCGGACTCCTTGCTCCGTCCCACCAGCGGCGGCGCGAACATCAGCTTCGCCTGGCGGCCGATGTTGGCCGGCTTCTTCACCGTGGTGGCCCTCGCGGTCATCGGCTTCACCGCCTGGCGCCTCGTTCAGCGCCCGCCGGTGGTCGCCCCAGCGCCGGCCCCGCTCAGCGCCGCGCCGGTGCCGCCCGCCCCGACCGGTGGGGACGCCGGCAGCCTCGCCCAGCCGGTCGAGGAGCCCGCCCCGGCCCCGGCGGCCCCGCCCAAGCCCG
>CANHON010000475.1 GCA_947462115.1 Deltaproteobacteria bacterium
CAGCCTCGGCGGCACCGGCCCGGCCACCACCGAGAGCGGCGAGCTCGACTACGCCGCGATGATGGAGTCGGTGAAGGGCACCCTCGTGGTGGACGGCACCGAGCCCGTCCTCGGCGACCCCAACGCCAAGTACACCGTGGTGGAGTTCGCCGACTTTGAGTGCCCCCACTGCGGAAAGGTGGCGCCGGAGCTGCACAAGCTCGTCGAGAACAACCCCGATGTGCGCGTGCTGTTCAAGCACTACCCGCTGAGCAACCTGTGCAACGAGGCCATCTCCAACGAGTTCCACAAGAACGCTTGTGGGGCCGCCCGGGCCGCGGAGTGCGCCCGCCTGCAGGGCAAGTTCTGGGAGATGGACCGCATCATGTTCATGAACCAGACCTTCCTCGCGCCCGAGGACATCAAGATGATGGCGGGCCAGGTCGGCCTCGACCTGCCGGTCTTCGAGGCCTGCGTGGCCAGCCCCGAGTCTGAGCTCGCGGTGCGCCAAGACGCCGCCCACGGCAACCAGGCGGGGGTGAGCGGCACCCCGGCCATGTTCTTGTCGGGCCTGCGCGGGGCCGGGGAGTTCGTGCTGGTGCCGGGCGGCTCGGAGGACGTGGCCGCGTTGGTGGCCGCCCACCGCAAGGGCGCGAGCATCCCGGCGCCCCGCTGATCCCCTCGGCCACCGGGCGGGTCCCGCTGGCCATCGGGCGGATCTCCCAGTGTTTTCCATTCTCCTGAGCCACAAGTCTACACCCCAGCGTCGTCGCGCTCGGTCGAGGTCCTGATGAACGAGTGGAGCGAGCTCGCGGTCGTGATTCCCCGGGAGGCGGCCGACGAGGTCAGCGCGCTCCTGTTCCACCTCGGCGCCGAGGGCGTGCAGGAGGACTTCCTCCCCGGCGAGCGCCCGCCGCCCCGCCAGCCCTGGGATGAGGGCCCCGAGCCGGAGCCGCCCGCCCGCTTGCTCCTCAAGGGCTGGTGGCCCGCCGAGGCCACCGAGGGCCTCGTCGAGACCCTGCAGGCCGCGCTCGAGGACATCGAAGGCGCGGAGGTCGGCGAGCTGGCCGAGGTCTTCGCCACCGACTGGGCCGAGAGCTGGAAGGCCAACTTCACCCGCATGCCGCTGGCCCCGGGCCTCGTCATCTCGCCCCCCTGGATGGCCGAGCCCGACGACGTGATCATCGAGCCCGGCATGGCTTTTGGCACCGGCGACCACCCCTCGACCCGCGCCTGCCTCATCGCCACCCACCGCCTGGCCCGGCCCGGCGGCCGCTGCCTCGACGTGGGCACCGGCTCCGGGGTCATCGCGCTGGTGGCGGCCCGCGCCGGCATGGACGCCTGGGGCATCGACATCGACCCGGAGTGCATCCGGGCCTCGCTCGAGAACGCCGCCCGCAACATGCTCTCGGCCCGCTTCGACGAGACCCCCCTCGCCGAGGTGCCTGGCACCTTCGAGCTGGTGGTGGCCAACGTCTTCGCCGAGGTGCTCATCCAGATGGCGCCCGACTTCGCCCGCCTCTGCAGCGGCGATCTGGTGCTGGCGGGCATCCTCGCCGACCGGGCCGACCGGGTGGTGGCCGCCTTGGAGGCCGACTTCTCGCTGCTGCTCCGCGAGCAGACCGGCGAGTGGGTCAGCCTCGAGCTGCGGCGACGCGGCGCCTGAGTGCGGCGCTTCTTCTCGCCGGTGCTCGCGGCCCCAGGCGAGCAGCTCCGGGTCGGGGAGGCCGCGGCCCACCACCTCCTGCGGGTGGTCGGCCTCGCGCCCGGCGAGCGCTTGGCGCTGTTTGACGGCCAAGGCGGCGCGGTCGTGGCCCAGCTGCTGCGCGCCGAGGGCGGCGAGGCGGTGGTCTTGGTGGAGTCGGCCGTGGACCTGCCGCGCCCGCCCGGCCTGCGCTTGGTCCTCGGCCAGCTCAAGGGGCCGGCCCTCGACGCGGCGCTGCGCATGTCGACCGAGCAGGGGGTGACCGAGGTGATCGTCGTCGCCGCGGAGCGCTCCGTCCCCAAAGGCGAGGGGCGCCTCGACCGCTGGGAGCGCGTGACCCGGGCGGCGGTGGCCCAGTGCGGCCGGGCCGACGCCCCGGTCCTGCGCGGCCCGATGCGCCTCATGGACGCGCTGGAGGCCATTCCCACCGAGATCGAGCGCCGGATCTGCCTGCCGGGCGCGCCGGCCTTGGGCCCCGCCGAGGGCGAGGTGGCTGTGCTGGTGGGCCCCGAGGGCGGCTGGTCGCCGAAGGAGGTGGCCCTATCGGTCGCGGCGGGCTGCCGGCCGATGTCGCTCGGGCCCTGGGTGCTGCGGGCCGACACCGCGGTGGTCAGCGCGCTGGCCCTGGCCCGCGGGGGCTGAGCCGGGCGCCCTCGGGCCTGCGCCGCCTCAGCGCTTGTGGCCGAGCAGGTGCACGAGGATGGCCTTCTGGGCGTGCAGCCGGTTCTCGGCCTGGTCGAAGATGACGCTGCGCGGGCCATCGATGACGCCGGAGGTGACCTCCTCGCCGCGGTGGGCCGGCAGGCAGTGCATGAAGATGGCGTTGGGCTTGGCCCCGGCCAGCAGCGCCTCGTTGATCTGAAAGCCGGCGAAGCGCTGGTTGCGCTCGGCGGCCTCGGACTCCTGGCCCATGCTGGCCCAGACATCGGCGTAGATGACGTCGGCGTCGGCCACGGCCTCGGCGGGGTCCTCGGTCACCAGCACCGAGCCACCGGCGCTGGCGGCGGCCCCGCGGGCGGTGGTGACCACCGTGGCGTCCGGCGCGTAGCCCCGGGGGTGGCCCACCGCGACGTGCATGCCCATGATGCTGCAGCCGGCCAAAAGGCTGTGCGCCATGTTGTTCCCGTCGCCGACATAGGCGAGCTTGAGCCCCTGCAGGCGCCCGAGCTTCTCCTCGATGGTCTGCAGGTCGGCCAAGACCTGCACCGGGTGGTTGAAGTCGGTGAGGCCGTTGATCACCGGCACCCGGCAGTTGGCGGCGAGGTCCAGCAGGTCCTGGTGGGCGTAGAGCCGCGCCATCACGCCGTCCACGTAGCGGGACAGCACGGCGCTGGTGTCGGCCACGCTCTCTCCCCGGTGGAGCTGAATGTCCTTGGGGCCGAGGTTGATGGCCTGGCCGCCGAGCTGGGCCATGCCGACATGGAAGCTCACCCGGGTGCGCAGCGAGGGCTTCTGGAAGATCATCGCGAGGGTCAGCCCCTCGCAGGCCTTGGCGAAGGCCCGGGGGTTGAGCTTGATGAGGCGGGCGAGCTCGAGGTAGCGCCGAAGGTCTTCTTGGCTGTGGTCAGCGAGCGCGATGAAGTGGCGGGGCATCGGATCTCCAGGGTCGCCGGCGGGGCTCGGCGCGCGGAGCCGGCGACTAACCACGGGCGGCCCCCCACGCGCGAAGGGGCCGACGCGCCGCGCCGACCCCCCGCCGTCTGGACGCCGCCCGCCCTCGCCGGGACGTGCCCGGATTGACGTGTCCGAGGGCTTAGTCGCTGGCCCTTACTCGCAGGTCTCGACCCGGGTGGTGGCCTCGTCGCTGGTGTCGAGCCAGCTCTGGTACGGCGCCGAGAGGCTGCTGATCCAGCCGCCGCTGTAGGAGAACACGCCGTTGGCGATGGGGTGGAACCAGATGCCCAGCCGGTCGCCAAA
>CANHON010000476.1 GCA_947462115.1 Deltaproteobacteria bacterium
AGTCGGCTTTGGGATCAGCGGTCTGCACGACTTTGATGGCCTTCTGGCGCTCGCGGTCGAAGGTCTCGCTCGACTCGGTCATGACGACATCGCGCCGGTACAGGACCTCCAGCAGCTCGTCGATCAAGTACTGGAAGCTGTCGGCGACGACCTCGGGGCTCATCTCGCGCCGGATGAGCGCGGTCTGGAACCAGGTGAGGCTGTCGTAGAACAGCAGCAGGTCGAGCAGCAGCGGCTTCTCCGACTGGTAGACGAAGTCGTCCTTGTACTGCCGCAGCTCGCGGTAGAGCTGCTCAAAGGCCTTGGCTTGGACATCTTCGCGCTGGCTCTGGGCCTCGACCTGCTCGCGCAGCGCGTCAATGGCCTCCAGCACCGCAGCGGTGTGTGGGGGAGCGAGGCCGTCGGAGGAGGTGGGCATGGTTCCGTCTCTCAGCCGCCGAGCTGGGTGGCGAGGTTGATGAAGGTGCCCTCCAGCTCAACGCTCTCGTCACAGTGGTGGTAGTCGCCGGGGTTGCCGCACAGGGCCTGCAAGAAGTCTTGCTTGACCTGCCGGCCGACGCCGATGGTGATGATCCGCCCGCCCATCCGCTTGATGCGATGTGCTTCTGCTGCGGTGGCGGTGGGGTCGTCGGGGTGGCCGTCGGTGAGGATCACGAAGACGCGCTGGATGCCGGCCTTGCCCTTGAGCGCCTCGCGGGCCTGGCTGAGGCCGAGGTGCATGGGGGTGCCGCCGATGGGGGTGAGCTGGTCGAGGGCCTGGAAGATCCGCTCCGGCTGGCTGGTCAGCGCGGTGCGCACCCCGCCGGGGAAGGCCACGACGGCGACCTGCCGGTTGGGCTTGAGGGTGCGCTCGATGAAGGCCCGCGCGGCCTTGCGCGCCTCGACGATGTTGGTGCCGTACATCGAGCCCGAGCAGTCCATCACCAGGGCGAGCTGCATGGGGATGCGCTTGCGGGCGATGTCTTCGAGGGTGAGGTTGCTGGCGGCGACCCGGTGCGCCAGGGTTTGGCCGCTGCCGAGGTCCATGGCCTCCACTTCGACGATGCCGTTGGCGTTGTAGCGGTAGGTGACGCTCAACCGCGCCTCGCCCGCCGCCCGGGCCGGGATGCCCCAGAACTCAAAGTGACCGAGCACGTTGCAGGCGAGCGGGTCGGGCTCGTCGCCCTGGAGCAGCCACAAGTCCATGATCGTCTGGCCATCATGGGTGGTCACATAGTCGTCCCGGCTGCGCTCGCAGGGGATGCGGCTGTTGCGCCGGATGATGGTGCTGTTGAACAGCTCGCCGTCGCGGAACACGACCATGCCGAGGCTGTGGCTGGTGACGTCGTGGGTGCGGATGTCGATGGGCGGCGCTTCGCCGGCCACCCGCGCCGACTCCAGGGCCGCGGTGAGGGCGGCGCCCAGGGCCACGCACTCATCGGGGTTGATGTCGGTGGCGGGCTCGCGGTTGAACACCTCGCGGATGAGCTCGCGCACCATCGGCATGCGGGTGGAGCCGCCGGCCAGCAGCACCGTGTCGATGTCGCCGGAGTTGACCCGGGCCTCCAGCAGCACCTCTTGGCTCAGCCGACGGCAGCGGTCCAGCAGGTTGGCGCACAAGGACTCGAACAGCTCGCGGGTGATCTCCAGGCGCAGGATCTTGCCCTGGTAGTCGTAGATGAGCTGCACCTTGGGCCGACGGCTCAGCGAGAGCTTGGCGCTGAGGCACTTCTGGCGGAGGTAGTGCAGCCCGACGATGTCCTCGGTGGGGTCGATGCCGTGGCGGGCCTTGAACTCATCGGCGGCGTAGCGGATCAGCGCGTCGTCAAAGTCTTTTCCGCCGAGCTGGTCATCGCCGGCGGTGGCCACGACGTTGATGAGGTTGTCGGCGATATCGACCACCGTCACGTCGAAGGTGCCGCCGCCGAGGTCAAAGACGAGGCAGCGCATGCTGCGGCCGGCGTTGGCGAGGCCGTAGGCGAAGGCCGCCGCGGTGGGCTCGTTGAGGATCTTGAGCACCCGGAAGCCGGCGAGCTCTCCGGCGCGGATGGTCGCCCGCCGCTGCTTGTCGCGGAAGTAGGCCGGCACCGTGATGACGGCCTCTTCGACCTTGTGGCCGAGGCGCTGCTCGGCGTCGTGCTTGAGCTTGGCGAGGATGTAGCTGGAGATGCGCTCGGCGGTCTGCTGCTTGCCGTCGAACTCGAAGGTCCAGGCGTCGTCGCCGATGTGGCGCTTGACGAACTCGACCACCTGCTCGGGGTAGGCGGCCGCGGCCTGCTTGGCGTAGTTGCCGACGATGATCTCTTCGCCGTCGAACAGCACCACCGAGGGCGTGATCCGGTCCCCCTCGGCGTTGTGGAGGATCTCGGGCACGCCATGCTTGTTGACGAAGGCGATGGCGGAGAAGGTGGTCCCGAGATCGATGCCGACGGCGCGGGTAGTCATGGGAGGGTCCGGGGGAGAGGTCCATGGGCGGCGTTTGGGGGCGCCGACCTTGCGTCTGCTGCGGGGCGACCGCCGCGCGGCCCCCCGCGGCGCGGAGGCCGAGAGAGTGCACCTGAGGGTCGCTCTTGACGAAGCGGGTCGGTGGCGCGCGCCCTGCGCCGACTTTATCGCCGTAGTATAGCACCAAAGCGGGTCGCGGGCGGCGACCGCGGAGGTGTGCGTGCAGCCGATGGGCCTAGGGTCGATGGACGCGGGGTCGATGGACGCGGGGTCGATGGACGCGGGGGCGACGGACGCGGGGGCAGCGGGGGCGCCGCTGGTCTTGGCCTCGGGCAGCCAGTGGCGGCGGGGCCTGCTGGACGCGGCGGGCATCCCCGCCGAGGCCCTCGCCCCGGATGTGGACGAAGACGCCATCCAGCACGCTGATCCGGTAGAGCTGGCCCGCCTTCGGGCGGCGGCCAAGGCCGAGTCGGTGGCGGCGCTCCGGCCCGGCTGCTGGGTGGTGGGCGCCGATCAGGTGGTGCACCTCGACGGCGTGGCCCGCGGCAAGCCCCGCGACGCCGACGACTGGCGCCGCGGCTTGGCCTCGTTGCGGGGGCGCGTCCACCAGCTCAGCACCGCCGTCACGCTGATCGGGCCCGATGGCGGGGCGGAGCACTTCGTGGAGCATAGTGAGGTCCGCTTCCGAAGTGACCTCAGCGACGCCGATCTCGAGGCCTACATCGCGCTCGGTGAGGCAAAGGGCTGCGCCGGCGGCTATATGGTGGAGGGCCGCGGCGCCTGGCTGGTCGAGTCGGTGGACGGGGACTGGACAAACGTCGTCGGGTTGCCCATTTTCGCCTTGATCGGTCGGCTTCGGGCCCGGGGCTGGCGGCTCGGCGCTGGCGGGCGCGCGGCCGCAGGGGGCCTCGGTGGCTGAGTACGACGTCTTCGCAGAGCTGGACGAGCTCGCCGAGCTGCTCGCGGACCTCGGCGCGAGCTTGGCCTGGGAGCGCATGCGCGGCGGCTGGGGGCAGCCCACGGAGCCCCCGCTCGCCGAGGGTGACCGTCTGCCCGCTCTTCAGCTCAAGCCCTCCGCTGCGGCGCCTACGGCCGCTGCGCCTGCGCAGGCCCGCCCCGCCGCCGCCGCCGCCGCCTGGGTGCCGCCGGCCCCTGCC